>JANOWB010000338.1:0-7765 GCA_031417695.1 Polaromonas sp. | reverse complement strand
CTTGTCATGGCGACTCGTGCCCGCTGGCCAAGGGCTTTTATGACCGTTTGCCGCAAGCACGCTACGCCGCAGTTGAGGCTGCTCAATCAGGCGCGCTAGACAAAACCGCCACACGAGATGTGGCGCTGGCCCACAGAATTTGTCCGTATTACCTAGCCCAAGAAATGGTGACCTGGGCCGATGTGGTGGTGGGCGACTACAACTATTACTTTGACACCAGCGCCCTGCTGCACGCCATGACAGTCAACCAGCAGTGGCGGGTAAGCGTGCTGGTAGACGAGGCTCACAACATGATTGAGCGCGCCCGCAGCATGTATTCAGCCGCGCTAAGCCAAAGCCATTTGCAGGCAGTGCATGCGGCGGCGCCCAAGGCGGTGCGCGCTGCGCTAGACAAGCTCAACCGGGCATTTGCTGATGTGCACAAAATGCAGGTGGTGGGCTACTTGGTAGTTCAAGAGCTGCCCATTGATTTTTTAAAAGCGCTGCAGCAAGCCATCACCACCATCACCGACTTTTTAGTGGCCAACCCAACGCGGGTAGACAGCGACCTGCAGAATTTTTACTTTACTGCGCTGCATTTTTCACGCATGGCTGACAGCTTTGGCGCGCATTCGATGTTTGACGTGACGCTGCACAGCCAAGCTGCCGCGCCCAACGCGCTGCTGCAAGGCGGGCCAGGTTGTGCCAGCTTGAGTATTCGCAACATCGTGCCCGCGCCTTTTTTAAATCCGCGCTTTACGGCGGCGCATTCGGTCACACTGTTTTCTGCCACGCTCAGCCCGCCGTCGTTTTACCAAGACACGCTCGGGTTGCCCACCACGACCGCGTGGATCGACGTTGCTTCGCCGTTTTCGCATGAGCAGCTGTATGTAGCCGCCGTGCGCAACGTATCGACTCGCTACAGCGACCGCGACCAGTCGAAGGCGTTAATCGTTGAGCTGATGGCGCGGCAGTATGAAAAAGCACCCGGCAACTACCTGGCCTTTACCAGCAGCTACGACTACCTGCAAAAACTACTTAGCCATTTCAACCAGCGCCACCCCCACATCAACACCTGGGCGCAAACCCGGCAAATGGATGAAGCTAGCCGCGAGCAGTTTTTGCACCGCTTTACTTTTGAGTCGCGCGGCATTGGCTTTGCTGTGCTGGGCGGCGCATTTGCCGAGGGAATTGACTTGCCCGGTAGCCGCCTGATTGGAGCGTTTATCGCCACGCTGGGCCTGCCCCAAGTCAACGCCGTTAATGAAGAAATCAAAACCCGAATGGCGACGTACTTTGAGCGAGACACTGCGGACAACAACGATACAAATGAAGAAAAAGAAAAAGAAGAAAAAGACAAAGCCTACAACTACACCTATCTGTACCCCGGCTTGCAAAAAGTAGTGCAAGCCGCCGGTCGCGTGATACGCACCCAGCAAGACACCGGCGTGATTTACCTCATGGACGACCGCTTCACCCGACCCGATGTGCAAGCTCTGCTACCCGCGTGGTGGCGGGTCGAGCACATGTCTCAAACACTGCGGCCATGACCAGCCCTGCAAGCATCACGGCATGACCATCCAAACTTCCTTATCACTTCGCCTGCGGGCCGTGCTTGTGCTGACCGCCTGTGTTGCGCACTGCGCGCCCGCAAGCTACGCCCAAAATGCTGCGCCGCACCCGGTGTTGGGCACATGGAACTGGACAGTGTTTAGCGGCAAGTGCCCCGAGACTTTGCAGTACCGAGCAGACGGCGTGTTGTCCACAACCAGTGGCGACGCCGTAACAGCCTGGCGCTACCGGCTAGACGCTGCGCCTGATGCTCGGGGTTTTTACAAGGTGGTCGAAACATTGACCCGAACGAACGGCCAAAAGGACTGCCATGGCGATGTGGTGGACGATGACGATATTGCAGCTTTAGAGGCCACCCGCTTCGTGCAGTTCAGCCCCGCCAAAGACCGCATGGTGGTCTGCAAAACTGCCTCGCTTACGGCATGTTACGGCCCGTTAAAACGGGAGCTGCCCAGCTAGCCAAGCGCTACTTTGCTACCATTTCACTGTTTTAGAATCGTTTCATTATTTTTAAAGGTTTTCATATGCGTTCAACTCTTTCAACTGTACTGACCGCCGTGTTTTCAGTGCTTGTCGCCACCACCGCAGCCGCACAAACCGACGCCGCGCTAACGGCCGCTGGCAAAGAGCCGGGCGCGCAAGTCACCAAAAGCGGCCTGGTTTATGTGGCCACCAAAGAAGGCACGGGCGCCAGCCCCAAAGCCACTGACAAGGTAAAAGTGCACTACAAAGGCACGTTCCCAGATGGCAAAGAATTTGACAGCTCGTACAAGCGCAACGAGCCGACCGAGTTCCCGTTAAACGGCGTGATTCCTTGCTGGACCGAAGGCGTGCAGTTGATGAAAACCGGCGGCAAAGCCAAGCTGACTTGCCCATCAGGCATTGCTTACGGCGCGCGCGGTGCAGGCGGCGTGATACCGCCAAACGCCACGCTGGTGTTTGAAATTGAATTGCTGGCTATTAACGGAAAGTGATCAAAAGTGACGAAAAGGGCCTTTTTTAAGCACGAAAAAGACCTGTAGCCCAATAAATACGGGCGCTAGCAGCTACTTATTTAATAGCGCATCTGGTGCTGCTTGCGGGCCCCACCCACCGCCCAGTGATTGAATCAACGCCACTGCGGTGGTTTGGCGGTCGGCGGTTGCCTGGACCACCGCGCGCCGGGCACTGAGCGCGGTGGTTTGCGCGCTGATAACTTCCAGATAGCTGGCGCGGCCAGCGGTGTAACGATTTAACGCTTGCTGCTCAACCTGATCTGCTGCGCTGGATGCCTGCACGCGAAGCGCCTGCTGCGCCAGCAATACCCGGCTGGCACTGAGCTGGTCTTCAACGTTTTGAAACGCCGCTAACACCACTTGCCGGTAGCGCGCTACCGCTTGCGCATGGGCAGCGGTTGCACCATCGACTCGCGCATCTAATGCGCCACCTTTAAACAAAATTTGAGCGGCAGACAAGCCTATTGACCAAAGAGCCGCTGGTGCATTAAACAGGTCGGCCACGCGGCTCGCACCCGTACCTACCGAGGCGTTCAAACTCAAACTGGGGTAGTAGGCAGCTTTGGCCACGCCAATTTGCTCGTTGGCGTTGGCCACGCGGCGCTCGGCAGCGGCAATGTCTGGTCGGCGCTGCAGCAGCGTAGACGGCACACCAACGGGCACGTCTGGCACGGTGGGTTTAAACGCTTGCAAGGGCGCCAAAGTGAAGTTGCCGGGCGCTTGACCCACCAGCACCGCAATGGCGTGCTCCAGCTGCGCGCGGGTGCGCTGAAGGCCCACCTCATCTGCCTGCGCGTTGGCCAACTGGGTTTGCGCTTGCAGCACATCGGTCTTGGCAACGATGCCAGCGTTGTAGCGATTCTGCGTGATGTCGAGCGCGCGCCTGTAACTGGCGATGGTGCTGGTAAGCAGCGCTTTTTGCGCATCTTGCTGGCGCAGCGACAAATAATTGACCGCCAACTCGCCTTGCGATGACAGCCGCGCGGTGGCCAAGTCAGCCGCGCTGGCGGCCTCTAGGGCTGCTGCGCCATTAGCCACACTTTGCAAGCGGCCCCAAACATCGGGCTCCCACGATGCGCCCAGGCTGGCCTGGTAGTTGTTGCTGGTACGGCCACCCGAACCTGTTGCACCGCCGCCGTTGCTCGAGCGGGTCGCGCCGCCGCCCAGCGTGACTGCCGGAAACAAGCCCGCGCGCTGCTCGGCCACCACCGCACGCGCCTGTGCATACGCCGCAACCGCAGCGGCTACGTTTTGGTTAGACACGTCAACCCGCGCCGCCAGATCATTGAGCAGCGGGTCGTTAAACAACTGCCACCACGGCCCGCGCTCTAGCGCGTCAGCGGGCGCAGCCGTGCCCCAGTCACCCGCTTCTTTGTAAGCACTGACTTCTGGTGCGCTGGGGCGCTCGTAGGCGGGGCCAACGGCGCAGCCTGTGATGAGCAGGGCAGTAGCAACGCTGATAGTGGAGAAGTAAATTTTCATGGGGTTAGTTTCAATGAAGGCTTGCGTCCCGCGCCAAGCGCAAATCATGACGACTCTGCCCGCGCAGCTTGTCGAGCAGCACGTACACAACGGGTGTGGTGAGCAGCGTCAGCAACTGGCTGGCAATCAGCCCGCCAATAATGGCAATACCCAGCGGGCGGCGCAGCTCAGCGCCTTCGCCAAAACCAATGGCCAGCGGCAGCGCGCCAAGTATGGCGGCCAGGGTGGTCATGAGGATGGGGCGAAAACGCAGCAAACAAGCTTCGCGCACGGCTTCAACTGCAGTCAAACCGCGCGAGCGCTCGGCATCAATCGCAAAATCAATGATCAAAATCGCGTTTTTCTTGACGATGCCAATCAAAAGAAAAACACCAATCAGCGCAATGATAGAAAAGTCGAGCTTGAAAAGCATCAGCGCCAACACTGCCCCCACACCGGCTGACGGCAGCGTAGACAGCACGGTAATCGGGTGCACCAGGCTCTCGTACAAGATGCCCAACACTATGTAGATGACGATCAGCGCTGCCAAAATAAGCAGCGGTTGTTGGCCCTGCGATTCTTGTGCGGCGCGTGCGGTGCCTTCAAAGCTGCCGCGCACATTGTTGGGCAGGCTAATCTCAAGCTCGGCTTGCTTCACCGCTGCCTGGCCTTGCTCCAAAGTAGCGCCGTCTGCCAGGTTGTAAGACACCGTTGTGGCCAGCTCGCCGTCTTGGTGGTTCACGCTTGACGCTTTGGCGCTTTCAGAAAACTTTGCAATTGCCGACAGCGGCACCATGGTGCTGCCCACATTGCTCAAGGCCTGGCCGGTAGATTGGTCACGCAGTGCGGGGTTGACCAGGCTGGCCGCGTTGGCCACACCCACACCCGCGGCGCGCGCGGGCACATAGATGTCTTTAAGTGCCTCGGGGCTTTGCCGAAAGCGCGGGGCCACTTCCATGATGACTTTGTACTGGTTGATGTCGCTGTAAACGGTGGCGACCTGCCGTTGGCCAAAGCCGTTGTACAGCGCGTTGTCTACATCGCGCGAGGTAACGCCCAAGCGAGCCGCGCTGTCTTTATCAACCGTGACCATCGCCTCCACGCCGTTTTCTTGTTGGTCAGTGTCGACGTCTTGCAGCGCTTCCTGATTCTTCATTTGGTCAGCCAGCCGCGTTGCCCATTTGCGCAAGTCAGCAATGTTGTCGCTTTTTAAGGTGTACTGGTAAGTCGAGCTGCTGCTGCGCCCGCCGCCGCGCAAGTCTTGCACGGTGCCCAAAAACAAACTGATGCCCGTGACCCGGGCCAGCTGCGGCCGCAGCCGGGCTATCACGGCTTGGCCGCCCACCGCATCAGGCCGCTGGGCCAAGGGTTTGAGGTTAATAAACATAAAGCCGCCACCGGCTCTGCCGCCGCCGGTAAAACCCACCACCGTCTCTACTGCCGGGTCAGCGCGAATAATGTCGACCAGCTCTTTAAGCTTGCTTTGCATGGCCTGAAAGGAAATGCTTTGGTCGGCACGCAAACCACCGTTGATTTGCCCCGTGTCTTGCTGCGGAAAAAACCCTTTAGGAATTTTCACAAACAAATAAACATTCATGCCCACCACAGCCACCAAAATCCACATGATGAGCCAGCGCATGTTTAGCGCCCAGTCCAGGCTGACTTCATAGGTGCGCAGCACGCGCTTGAAGCCGTTGTCAAACCAGCGCGCGATCAGCCCTTGTTCATGCTGCGCATGCGGCTTAAGCAGCCAGGCACACATCATTGGCGTGGTGCTCAAGGATATGACGAGCGAGATCATTACCGCAACCGACAGCGTGACGGCAAATTCACGAAACAACCGCCCCTGCTGACCGCCCATCAACAGCAGCGGAATAAACACCGCCACCAGCGACAAGCTGATCGACAGCACGGTAAAACCCACCTCACGCGCACCCAGCAACGCGGCCTTGAAACGGTCCATGCCCGCTTCAATGTGGCGGCTGGTGTTTTCCAGCACCACAATGGCATCGTCGACCACAAAGCCGGTGGCAACGGTCAGCGCCATCAGGCTCAGGTTGTTCAAACTGAACCCCAACAAATACATAAAGCTCAACGTGCCCAGCAACGACACAACCGTAGCCACTGCCGGAATAAAAGTGGCTCGCGCACTGCGCAAAAAAGCGCTGACCACCAACACCACCAGCACGATGGAGATCAGCAGCGTGATTTCAATTTCACGCAATGACGAGCGGATCGAATTGGTACTGTCAGACGCGACCGACAACTTCACATCTGCTGGCAATTGCGCTTGCAGTTCAGGCAACAAGGCGCGTATGCCGTCAACGGTAGCAATCACATTCGCGTCGGGCTGACGGCGAATCAGCACAATCACTGCTGCATCGCCATTGAACAAGCCAATCGTGTTGGTGTTTTCAGTGCCGTCACGCACATCGGCCACGTCTTGCAGGCGCACCGCAGCGCCGTTGCGCCAAGCCACTACCAAGCCCTGATAGTCTGCCGCTTTTCGCCCGCCGGTGGCGGTGTTGCCGACCGCGTAAATTTGCAAACGCTGGTTTTTTCCATCGCTGTTGTCTTCTATCGCGCCCTTGGGTCGGTTGGCGTTGGACGCCTGCAAGGCAGCGCGAACGTCTTCCATGCTGATGCCGTAGCGATTGAGGGCAAACGGCAACAACTCGACCCGCACTGCAGGCAGCGACCCGCCGCCCAGTTCAACCTCTCCCACGCCCGGTACCTGCGCAATTTTTTGCTGCAACAGGCTGGACACGTCGTCATAAATTTGCCCGGGCGTTCGCGTCTTGGACGTGAGCGCCAAAATCATGATGGGGGCAGCGGCGGGGTTGGCTTTGCGGTAGGTTGGGTTGCTGCGCAGCGCGGCAGGCAAGTCAACCCGGCTGGCGTTAATAGCGCCCTGCACTTCGCGTGCGGCTGCGTCAATTTTGCGGTTCAGGTCAAACTGCAAGTTGATGCGGGTTTGGCCGTTGCTGCTGGAAGACGTCATTTCGTTGACGCCCGAGATCACGCCGAGTCTTCTTTCAAGCGGTGTGGCAACACTCGATGCCATGGTGTCTGGGCTGGCGCCGGGTATTGCGGCGCTGATGGTGATGACGGGGAAGTCGACTTGCGGCAAGGGTGAGACGGGCAAGACAAAGAAGGCGCCTATGCCTGAGAGGGCCAAGCCGATGGTTAGCAGGACTGTGGCTACCGGGCGGCGGACGAAGGGTTCTGAGAGGTTCATTTATCTCTTCTCAGATGGCGCTTTTGTTTGATAGTTGTTGCCCCTTGCGAGCATGCCGGGGGTTGCCCGGCGGCAACTCACTTTTCTTTTGCTTCGCCAAAAGCAAAGTAAGCAAAAGAAAAGGCGACCCGCAGTCTGGGTCCCTACGCTTCGCTTCGGGCAACTTCAGGTGCTCGAAGGCAGCGGAATTTTTAGAAACTAGCCAGCTTCGCCGTCGTCGGACATCTAAAAATTTATTTCCGCTGCCTCCTGTGCTCCTCAGCCCAGCCAGGACGGGGTGGGGGATGAAATACGCAATCGGATTCGGGGATGCCCTCACCCCAGCCCTCTCCCGGAGGGAGAGGGAGGAAGTCCGACTCCGCATTTTTCCCCGCCCCGTCCTGGCTGGGCTTGAAAAAGCTGAAGGAGACGGATAAAAAAATTTAGATGTCCGACGGATGCGCAGCAGACTAGTTTCTAAATTTTCCGGCTCCTTCGGCTTTTTCAAGGAACCGCGAAGCGGCCCAGACTGCGGGTCGCC
>JANOWB010000337.1:0-7433 GCA_031417695.1 Polaromonas sp. | reverse complement strand
GGCGGCGCGCAGGGCTACTTCGGTTTTGCCGAAACCGACGTCGCCGCAGATCAACCGGTCCATCGGGCGCGGGCTGATCATGTCTTGAATGACTGCATGAATGGCAGCGCTCTGGTCGGCGGTTTCGTCAAAGCCAAAGTCATTGGCAAAAGATTCGTAATCGTTCGGGGAATACCTGAAAGCGTGGCCTTCGCGCGCCGCACGCCGGGCGTAAATATTCAGCAGCTCGGCAGCTGAGTCGCGCACCTGCTCGGCGGCTTTGCGTTTGGCTTTGTCCCACGCTGCGCCGCCCAGGCGGTGCAATGGCGCTTCGTCAGCGCTGACGCCGGTGTAGCGGCTGATTTGCTGCAACTGGCTGACGGGCACGTACAGTGTGGCGTCGTCGGCGTACTGCAGATGCAAAAACTCACTCGGGCCTTGGCCGAGGTCCATGTTGATCAGCCCTTTGTAGCGGCCAATGCCGTGGGCGCTATGGACGACTGGGTCACCCACGTTCAGCTCTGACAGGTCTTTGATCAGCGCTTCTACATCGCTGACTTTCTCCTGCTTTTTATTGCGGCGCCGCACGGCCATGCCAGCGGCGAAAAGCTCGGTTTCAGTGATGAAATCAATGTCGCCTTCAAGCCAGCTGAAACCTACGTTCAATGACGAGGTGGCGATGCCGAGTTTTTCGGGGCTGGTCTGGAAGTCTTCGAGTGAGTCGAAAGCCGGTGGGCTGACGCCACTGGCACGCAGAAAGTCCAATAGGCTCTCGCGGCGGCCATCGCTTTCGGCCAGTATCAACACGCGCTGAGGCGTGTTTTTGATGTGCGATTTGAGGAGGGTTAGCGGGTCTTCTGCGCCGCGCACGACTGCCATGGGCTCCAGGTTTTGAAACTCCGCATACGCAGAGCCCTCACCCCCGCCCTCTCCCGTGCTCGGGCGAGGGAGCAAGTCCGCATTCGTCCCCTCTCCCGCCAGCGGAAGAGAAAGCTGACTTACGCCCTCTCCCACTGGGAGAGGGCGGGGGTGAGGGCTCTGCGATTTAAAAGCCAGCTGCGCATAGTCATTAGCCCGCGCATAAAACTGCTCAGCACTTAAAAACAGCGACTCAGGCGGCAAAGCTGGCCGGTCTGGTGCGTCTTTGACCAGGCGGTAGCGGTCTTTGGTGTCCTGCAAAAAGCGCTGAAAAGCCGGCTCTAAATCGCCATGCAAAACCACGGTGGCGTTCGATCCCAAATAGTCAAATACCGTCGCAGTCTCTTCAAAAAACAGCGGCAAATAATATTCAATACCTGCTGTGGCAACGCCATTGCCAATGTCTTTATAAATACGGCTTTTGGTCGGGTCGCCATCGAGCAGCTCGCGCCAGCGGCTTCTGAAGCGCGTACGCGCGTCGTCGTCCATCGGGAACTCACGACCTGGCAGCAAACGCACTTCAGGCACGGGGTAAAGCGAACGCTGGCTGTCCGGGTCAAAGGTGCGAATGCTGTCAATCTCATCGTCAAATAAATCGACGCGGTACGGCACCAGCGAGCCCATCGGGAACAAGTCAATAAGTCCGCCGCGTACCGCGTATTCACCCGGGCTGACAACCTGCGTGACATGGCTGTAGCCCGCCAGCGTTAACTGCGCCTTCAACTTCGCTTCATCCAGCTTTTGTTTGACCTTGAACTCAAACGTGTAGCCCGCCAAAAAACTCGGCGGCGCCAGGCGGTAAAGGGCTGTGGTGGCGGGCACGATGACCACGTCAGCGCCGGTATCTTTGTTTTTTTGCTGAATGCGCCACAGCGTGGCCAGGCGCTCGCTGATCAGGTCCTGGTGCGGCGAAAACGTGTCGTAAGGCAGCGTTTCCCAGTCAGGGAACAAGGCGCAGCGCAAATCGGGTGCGAAAAACGCCAGCTCCTGCATCAGGCGCTGGGCGGTGGTGGCGTCTGAGGTGACGATGGCCACCAGTTTGCCAGCCGCCTTTTCACGCAGGGCTACCTGCCCAATTAAAAGCGCGTCTGCCGACCCCACAGGTTGGGGCAGGGTGTAGCGTTTGCCAGGGGTGAGTTTGGGTAAGTCCATCGATCAACAGTTAAAAGTGAGTAGCCAATACAAAGCACCCCAAACTAAAAAGAGTGGGGTGCTTGTCCGCAATTGTTTCGCGCAATATATGCATTTTAGAATTTATGATGACCGTATGAAGCCAGAGCTAGAGAAGTCCCGTTTTTTTGCCTTGATTCCTTGCGCTGGTTCGGGCAGCCGGGCGGGTACTGAAAGCCCCAAACAGTACCAGTTGCTGGCCGCCAAAGCCATGGTGTGGCACACGGTGCAGGCCTTCAGGCAAGTGGCTCGCTTATCAAGTATTTGGGTGGTGACCGCCCCCGCCGATAGGGGCTTTGCGCAGGCTTGCCCAGACTTTAACCAGCACGGCGGTGTGCAGGTGGCCGTAGGCGGCGCAACCCGCGCGCTGAGCGTGCGCAACGGCCTGCAAGCCCTGCTCGAACACGCGGCCAAGCCCAGCGACTGGGTGCTGGTGCACGACGCGGCGCGGTGCCTGGTGACGCCGGAGCAAATCAATACGCTCATGGATGCCTGCCAAAACGATGCAGTGGGTGGCCTGCTGGCTTTACCGTTGCCAGACACGCTGAAAAGCAGCGCCGATGGCCGGGTGTCAGCCACGATTGCCCGAGCCGACAAATGGCTGGCGCAAACGCCGCAAATGTTTCGAATTGGCGCGCTTTTAGAGGCGCTTGAAGCCGCAGGTGATGCGGTAACAGACGAGTCAAGCGCAATGGAAGCGCAGGGTTTAAAGCCGCTGCTGGTGGCTGGCAGCGCGCAAAACTTCAAAGTGACCTACCCCGATGACTTTGCGCTGGCGGAGGCGGTTTTAAAAAGCCGAATGCATGCAGGGTCAGTGCCGAGTCAATGCAAATAAAGGCCGTATGAAAGCAAAAAATGGCAGTTGATTTTCCTCACATCCGCATCGGCGAAGGCTGGGACACCCACGCGCTGGTGCCTGGCCGCAAGCTCATCATCGGCGGGGTCGATGTGCCGCACACGACCGGGTTGCTAGGCCACTCAGATGCCGATGTGCTGCTGCACGCCATCATTGACGCGCTGCTGGGCGCTGCCGGGCTGGGCGATATTGGCACGCATTTTTCAGATACGGATGCCAAATTTAAAGGTGCTGACTCGATGGCGCTATTGGTTGAAACCGCCAAACTTTTGGGCATGGCCGGTTACCAAATCATCAACATCGACAGCACGGTGATCGCGCAAGCACCCAAGCTGGCAGGCCATATTCCGGCGATGCGGCATGCGATTGCCAAGGCGTTGAATCTGGACGTGAACCGCATCAACATCAAAGCCAAAACCGCAGAAAAACTCGGCCCGGTGGGGCAGGGCCTGGCCATTGAGGCGCGAGCGGTGGCGTTGGTGTTTGAATCTGCCCAGCGCTGAGCAATTTTATTTGCTATTAATAAATGAGCTGCTCGCGCCCGTATTTATTGGGCTACAGGCCTGTTTTATGGGTAAAAAGAGGCATTTTTTGGCATTTTTGGACGTTTTTGAGCCCAAAATCAATCAGCTGCGCCGCAACTTGATGTGCGCTGCCAGCCCGCCCGACGAGGTGTTGGCCAACTTAAAAACACCGCCCATGCGGGCGATGGTTTTTTCTACAATCGCCAAGCCCAAACCCGCGCCGGTGGCGGCTGTGCGCGCAGCGTCACCCCTGAAAAACGGGCGGGTCAGTTTAGGCAGCGTCTCGGCCGACACGCCCAGGCCGTGGTCGCGTATTTTGATTAGTACCCACTGATCGCGAATCTTTGCTGATACATCGATCATCGCAATACCCGTGTCGACTGATTTGCCGTAGCGTCTGGCATTTTCAATCAGGTTAGAAACCACGCGCAGCAGTTCAATTTCATCGGCCAGCACATCGAGTTTGTCGGGCAAGTCCAGCACAATTCGCATGTCGTCAGCGTCGCCCACCGCGTACACGGCAGCGTCGACCACTGCGTTTAGCGACACCTGCGCCAGCTCAGCAGGCTCGGGCCGGGCGTAGTCTAAAAACTTGTCAATGATGGCGTCGAGCTGCGTGATGTCAGCCGCCATGTGGGCGCGCGCCTCCAGGTCGGTCACGCTCAGCTCGGTTTCCAGCCGCAAACGGGCCAGCGGCGTACGCAAGTCGTGTGAAATGCCGGCCAGCATGATGACCCGGTCCTGCTCAATTTTTGACAGCTGCTCGGCCATGCGATTAAAGCCAATATTGACTTCGCGAATCTCGCTGGTGGCAGCTTTTTCGTCGAGCAAGCTGGCGTCAAAGTCGCCATCGCGCATGCGGCTGGCGGCAAACGACAGCTGCTTGAGCGGCCGGTTAATCAGCCGGGCAAACAGTGCCGCACCGGCCAGCGACAGTGCCGCTGCCGTCAGCAGCCAGCTGACCCAAGTGGTGCCGCGCGACGGGCCAATACGCGATTCGTCGGTTTGCAGCCAGTAGGCGTCGCGGTCGATTGAAAACCCGACCCACAGACCGTCTTGGCCATTGACTTTGCTGGCAACGATAGTGCCCTCACCGAGGCGCGCTTTCAGTTCTGCGCTGATGCGTTGGCGCAGCGCGTCGCCCTCGGGCAGTTCAAATCTGTCTTGCGGTTCACGCAAAGTGATTTTTACGCGCTCCTCGTCGGCCAGCGTCTTGATTAACGTGACGCGGGCAATCGAGTCAGAAAAGCGCAGCGCCACCCGACTCAAATTGACCAGTGAGGCCAGTTGCTGTGCGCTTTCGATGGCGCGGGGCTCAGATTCGAGGGCCCGATACGTCTGCAGCCAGGCCACGATGGAGCCAAAAAGCAGCAACGCCAGGAAAAAAAATGTTCGCCAAAACAAGCTGAAACCCCGACGCGGCCGCATGTCGAGCGGCGCGGGCGCGGTTTCAAGCGAGGCCGGTCTGCTGCCGACGTCGTCAAGCCTTGAGCGCGCTAGCAGCATGGAGTGTTTTCTCTTGGGTGAAGTTAATCAATGCGTTGAGCGCGGCCTTGCTTACCTTGGTTATTTAGTTCGTGCCATCCGGCACAAACACATAACCCACGCCCCACACGGTTTGAATATAACGCGGCGCGGCAGCATCGGCTTCCACCAGCTTGCGCAGACGTGACACCTGCACGTCCAGACTGCGGTCAAACGGCTCAAACTCACGGCCGCGAGCCAGCTGGGCCAGCTTTTCGCGCGACAGGGGCTGGCGCGGGTGGCGCACAAGGGTTTTCAGCATGGCAAATTCGCCAGTCGTCAGCGGCAGCTCTTCACCATTTTTGTGCAGGCTGCGCAGGCCCATGTCAAACGAAAACGGGCCGAAGGTAATGACTTCCTGGTCCATCGATGGGGCGCCGGGCACTTCGGTTGCCGGGCGGCGGCGCAGCACGGCATGAATGCGGGCCAGCAATTCGCGTGGGTTAAACGGCTTGGACAAATAGTCGTCGGCGCCGACTTCCAGGCCCACAATGCGGTCAACGTCTTCGCCCTTGGCGGTCAGCATGATGATCGGCGTGCGGTCGTTGGCTGCGCGCAGGCGGCGGCAAATCGACAAGCCGTCTTCGCCGGGCATCATCAAATCGAGCACGATCAAATCAACTGCGTCGCGCAGCATGATGCGGTTCAGTGCCTTGCTGTCTTCGGCCAAAATAACTTCGAAACCCTCTTGCGCCAGGTAGCGGCGCAGCAGGTCCCGAATGCGGGCGTCGTCATCGACGATCAGGATTTTGTCGGCGCGGGGGGTGGTTGCAACTTGGGTCATAAGATCCTTTGTAATATGTAACCAGCTCATTTTGGCGGCAGAAAAGCAGGTTTGACGGCATTTTGGCGTTAGATTGACACACTGTTACAAAAGTTGCCCGTAACAGCTTACATTTAGGCTGGTAAAAGTTTCGCGGTGTAGGCCGACACCTCGAGCTTTGCATGTGCAGCCCAAATCGCCTAAAACCCTGTGGTCTTTCGAGATAATCAGCACGTTAAAGACTCTTTATAAAAGGTTTTCTATGAACGCTACTAAAGTTATAGCTGCTTGCGCACTGATTACTTGGGCTACAAGCTCTTTTTCTCAGAATTTTGTGCCCCGGGAGGACTTGCGCAACGTTGCGCAGCTGGCAGCCAACGGCAGCGTCGAGGTTCAGCAAGATTTGTTGTCCATCATCATGAGCACCAGCGCTGGTGGCGCAGACGCCAATGCGGTGCAAACCCAGCTTAAGCAAGCGCTTGAGGCGGCGCTGGCCATTGCCCGACCGGCGGTGCTGGCAGGCCAGCTTGATTTGCGCACGGGCAACTTCAGCCTTTACCCGCGCTACGACAAAAACGGCAAGATCAACGGCTGGCAGGGCAGTGCCGAAATGGTGCTGGAAG
This sequence comes from Polaromonas sp., assembly GCA_031417695.1. Classification (GTDB taxonomy): domain Bacteria; phylum Pseudomonadota; class Gammaproteobacteria; order Burkholderiales; family Burkholderiaceae_C; genus Polaromonas. Next base: position 1,076 of record JANOWB010000337.1, on the reverse strand, counting down.
GCCGCGACTTCAGCCGCATTACCGGTACGGCAGGCAAAATTCAAAGCTTGACCATGGGCAACGTGAGCTTTGCATTGAGCAAAGAGCAGCGCGCCAAGGTGGAGGCCGAAGCGCAAACGCTGGCCATTGAGCGGTTTAAAGCCAAAGCGCTTGAAGTCACTAAAGGCTTTGGCTTTACCGGCTACACGCTGCGTGAAGTCAGCATCAACGCCAACGATCAAGGCTTTCAGCCGCGCCCGCGCATGGTGGCCATCCAGGCTAAATCAATGGAATCAGACTCGGCCGTGCCGGTAGAGGCGGGCAAAACCACGGTGCTGGTGAGCGTGAGCGGCTCGGTGCAGATGAAATAAAGCTGCTTTTGGCTGCCTGACCAAGCGGCTTCTGTGGGTGAACTGTCGCAAGGGCCGTGTAAAAAAAGCCTGGCTATACAACCTGTTCGGCAACCTGCTGGGCAAGCTTTCAAATCAGGTTCGTGGCTGGCAAAAACGACCGCTGGAGCCTTTTGATTGCTCCGGGTCGCCCCACGATGAAATGAGATAAGACCGCTTAAAACCGATCTACTTGGTCAAGATAAGTTTGCCCAGTCGCGTAGCCTGCAGCTTGTAGGTAAAGCCGTTGTGGTTAATGGCTATGGTTTTTTGGCCGCGCAATAGGTCGGTGCTGCTGATGCTGCCGGGCGAAACGGACGGCTTCTCAAGCGAGTCAAAAGCGCGAGGCAGTAACGAAAGCGGTGGGTTGGCGTTCATGTCGGTTCGCTTTGAAGTGGATCGATACCTTAATGATAACTATTCTCAATTAAAAGTCAAGCCATGATTGCTTTTTGTGGGTAATGTTTTGAGCGCATTCGTTAATACGCAATCAAGGCGATTTGGTAAGTTGCCGATGTGCTGCCCGCGCAGGCAGCGGGTTTTTAGGCTGATGACTCACTGCGAAAAGCAGCCTTACTCAGTTACCCAGTTACCTAGTCACTCAGTTACTCAGTTAGTGACCATTTAATGGGCACGTCAAACGACATGGCATCCGTCACTAATCGCAACGCGGCCATCGCACTGGTGGTGGCGCTGCTGCATGCTGCG
>JANOWB010000336.1:0-6961 GCA_031417695.1 Polaromonas sp. | reverse complement strand
CCGTGCTGCTGCGCAGCGAAAAAGACAACCGACTGGTGCAGCCCGGTTTGCAGGTACTGCGTGAGGCAGGCGTGACCTTCAGCGAAATCAATGCCGAAGGCGCTCGCAAGCTGGAGCCCGCCTTGAACCCTGACACTGAATTTTTCGGCGGTATTCACCTGCCGAGCGACGAAGTGGCGAACTGCCGCCAGTTTGCCTTGTTGCTCAAGGATGTAGCGCGCGGTTTAGGCGTTAATTTTGAGTTTAATACGGCTGTAGCCCAATTGAATCGGGCACAAGCAGCTAGTATTTTTATAGCGGGTGAAAGTACGCCCCGGCAGTTTGACCAAGTGGTGATGTGCGCCGGGCTGGCGTCTGCAGCGCTTTTAAAACCGCTGGGCTTGAAGATCCCGATGGCCGCGGTTTATGGCTACTCCATCAGCGCGCCGATTCGAGAGCCGTTAAACGCACCGCGCAGCGCTTTGATGGACGAGCACTACAAAGTCGCTATTTCACGCTTGGGCAATCGGGTGCGGGTGGCGGGCGGCGCAGAGTTGGGCGGCTCGCTCAGCGCGCACAAAGCGTCGTCGATTCAAACACTTTACAAAGTTTTGCAAGACTGGTTTCCCGGCGCTGCCCAGCATGCCAATACGGGCGCCAGCGTGCAGGTGTGGAAGGGCGCACGCCCCATGCTGCCCGATGGCCCGCCCATCATCGGCACCAGTGGCCTACCCGGCGTGTGGCTTAACTTGGGGCACGGCTCGAGCGGCTGGGCATTGAGCTGCGGCAGCGCGCGGGCGCTGGCCGATTTAATGAGCGGCAAACCCTCAGAAATCGATATGGACGGCTTGAACACAGCCAGACTTAAACGGGGTGTGTAGGCCGACGCCTATGCCAAGCGAGATAAATACACAAAGTTTTGCAAGCGTTGTTACAACCGTCGTTTCTGCCAGTTAAAGTGGCAGCAGCCTGGCATGTTGCCTGGCACATTTGTGTAGATTGGAATCATCATGGGCATGTTCAGTTTTATTAAAGAAGCCGGGGAAAAGCTGTTTGGTCATGGCGAAGCAAAGGCAGCGCAAGTCGCCGTCGCCGCTGCACCCACCCCAGAGAACATCGCCGCCATGAGCAAAGCGGCAGGCGATGCTATAGCAACCTACATCGGCACGATGAACCTCGACGTAGAAGGTCTTGACATTGCTTTTGATGCGGCCAGCGGCGCTGTGACGGTAGCCGGCGTGGCACCTGACCAGGAAACCAAAGAAAAAGTGCTGCTGTGCTGCGGCAACGTGGCGTCGGTGTCGTCGGTCAATGACATGATGACGGTGTCCGCCGAAGAGCCGGAGTCACAGATGTACATCGTGGTGAGTGGCGACAACTTGTCAAAAATTAGCAAAGAGTTTTACGGCACGCCGAATAAATACCCGCAGATTTTCGAAGCCAACAAGCCCATGCTGACCCACCCTGACAAAATTTACCCAGGTCAGGTGTTGCGCATCCCCGCCGACGCCTAAATCTCGACGCAGGCTGTGATGCAAAAAATAACCACTGCACACAGCCAGAGCCTTTTTGATGTGGCCGCCACCCGCCGCATTGAACAAACAGCCACCAGTACCCTGCCCGCCCACACGCTGATGCAGCGCGCGGGCTTGGCAGTGGCCCGTTTAAGCCTGGCGCTTGCGCCCAACGCCCGATGCATCTGGGTAGCCTGCGGGCCGGGCAACAACGGCGGTGATGGGTTTGAAGCGGCCAGGCACCTGCACCAATGGGGCAAACGCGTGGTGGTGACTTGGACAGGTGCTGGCAAAAATGGTTTGCCACCAGACGCCCAAGCCGCACGCAAGCAAGCCTTGGAAGCAGGTGTAGCCGTAGCTGATGAACCTCCGCCAGAATTTGATTTTTGTATTGACGCGTTGCTGGGAATCGGGGGCGATCTTGACCCAGCGCGCAGCGGTACCGCGCTTATGCTGCGCTGGTTGCAAGCAATGACGACCAGCACTGCACCAACGCTTGCGGTGGACTTGCCCAGCGGACTGAACGCTGACACGGGCGAGTCAAGCGCTATTTATTCAGGAGCTGCTCGCGCCCGAATTCATTCGGTTAAACAAAGTTTTACTCTCTCATTATTGACGCTAAAGCCCGGATTATTCACTTTTGAGGGCCGCGACTGTGCAGGTGAGGTTTGGTTTGACGACTTGGGCGTTGACATACCCGCCACAGAGCTACCCAGCGCCATGCTGTTGGGCGCCGACGGCGTGGCACTGCCGAAACGTTTGTACAGCCTTCATGCGCTACATAAAGGCAGCTTTGGCGACGTGGGCGTAATTGGCGGGCAATCTTCTGCCAGCAGCCACATGGCAGGCGCCGTGCTGCTGGCGGCGCGGGCGGCGCTGCATGCGGGCGCAGGCCGGGTATTTGTGGCTTTGCTGGGCAATACGCCGTCAAGCGGCTTGACCGTCGATACCCACCAGCCCGAGTTAATGTTTCGCAGCCCCGAGGCGCTAGATTTGCTTACCCAAGTTATCGTCTGCGGCTGTGGCGGCGGCGAGGCGATTAAAGCAGTGCTGCCCAAACTGCTCGCTAAAGCGCCCCGCGTGGTGCTGGACGCGGACGCGCTAAATGCTATTGCCCAAGACACACAACTTCAAATTTTGCTAACCGCGCGAGCTGCACGCGGCTTTGCAACGGTGCTCACGCCCCACCCGCTAGAGGCCGCGCGCCTGCTGCAAACCACGACCGCGCTCATTCAGGCTGACCGCCTGGAAGCCGCTGCGCGATTGGCAGAGCGGTATCAAGCAGTGGTAGTTTTAAAGGGGTCGGGCAGCGTGATAGCCGCACGCGGTGAAATCAGCCGCATTAATTCCAGCGGCAATGCGTTGCTGGCAACCGCTGGCACTGGCGACGTGCTGGCAGGTGCGCTGGGCGCTGCAATCGCGAACGGGCTGAGCGCATTTGAGGCTGCCTGCAGCGCGGTGTTCCAGCACGGTCTGGTTGCAGACAGTTGGGAGCAATTCCATCCCCGGGAAGCATTGACGGCTTCCAAGCTCGCCGCTTTGATTTAAGCCAGCACCATCAGCCCAATTTGGAGCGCCACAATCAGCACAATCGCCGACAAATCAATGCCGCCCACCGACGGAATGATTCGCCTAAGCGGCGCCAGCAGCGGCTCAGTTAAACGCCCCAGCAAACTGTAGGCCGGTGAGCCGGGTTGCACCCAAGACAAAATCGCGAAGCCAATGACCAAAATCATCAGGCTTTGCAGCGCTACCCGCAGCAACAGTTTGAATGCCAGCGTAAACAAAGAAAGCAGCATCACGGGCTCAAGCGCGGCCAGCCCCAGACCGCCCAAGACGATGGTGAACAACACCAACCAGATCACCGCGTAGCTGAGTGCAAAAATCAGCGCCGTCAGCAAGCTTGCCCAGTCGATTTTTGACTGGGCAACAGCTTTGGGCAATGCCAGCCGCAGCGGCTTGACGCACCAGTCTGTGACCGCCATCACAAATACGCCGGGCTGCCCGCGCATGTTCACGCGCGTCCAGTTCATCCACGCACGCAGCAGCGCTGCGGCGATCAGCACGAAAAAAATGCTCTCAAGCAAAAAAGAAAGAATACGAATCAACATGTTTTATTGCGCTTAAAAAGGCTGTAAACGGCTACCAACGGAGCTCACCGGCGCGGTTTTTTGCCCTGCTTGCGGCCGGTTTTGGAGCCTGTCTTTGAAGCGGCTTTGGCGGCCGCTTTTTTCACTGATGCTTTAAGCGCCTGAATCGGCGAAGGCAGCAGGCCGCCAGAGCCGCGCTCAGTACGGCTAGACGACGAGGAAGCCGCGCCACCTGACCCACGGGCGGGCGGGGTAGCAGCGCCGCCCGCACCTGCGCGCCGGTTGCCTTTACTGTCGCGCGCCACGCCGCGCTCTTTTGCTGGACCGTCCGCTGAATTGCTGCCCGCATGGCCGCCGGTTTTGTCTTTCATGGCCCGGTTGGTCAGCGCCAGCAGCGACTCACCCTCGTGAATCAATCTAAAGTCAATTTTGCGGCCGTCCAGGTCAACCCGACTGACCTGCACCCGCACCCGCGTGCCAATGGCGTAGCGAATGCCGGTGCGCTCGCCACGCAGCTCTTGCTTGGCTTCATCAAAACGGAAATACTCGCCGCCCAATTCAGTGATGTGCACCAAGCCTTCAACGTACATGGCATCAAGCGTAACGAAGATGCCAAAGCTGGTGGCGGCCGACACCACGCCGCCAAACTCCTCGCCCAAATGCTCGCGCATGTACTTGCATTTGAGCCAGGCTTCTACATCGCGGCTGGCTTCGTCAGCACGGCGCTCGTTGGCGCTGCAATGCAGGCCAGCGGCTTGCCAGGCAAGCTCGTCAACACTGGCTTTTTTCGGCTTTTGTTCTGGGTCCCTGACGCTTGCGTCAGTTCGTAATTTATCTCTCGAAGCTAAACGTTTGGAAAGTTTTGCTTCGGCTTCACCCGGCGTGGGCAAGCTGGGCAATTGGTACTTGGCCTTGTTCAGCACTGCTTTAATCACGCGGTGCACCAGCAAGTCTGGATAGCGGCGAATCGGGCTGGTGAAGTGCGTGTAGGCCTCATACGCCAGGCCAAAGTGGCCACTGTTCATCGGCGTGTAAATCGCCTGCTGCATGGAGCGCAGCAGCATGGTGTGAATTTGCTGCGCGTCAGGCCGGTCTTTGGTGGCTTGGGCGATTTGCTGAAACTCGCCCGGGGTCGGGTCGTCGCTGATCGTCATGCCGATGCCTGCGGCTTTGAGGTAATTGCGCAGCATGTCCTTTTTCTCAGGCGTCGGGCCTTCATGCACGCGAAACAAACCGACGTGTTTGCTGCTGGCAATAAAGTCTGCCGAGCACACGTTGGCGGCCAGCATGGCCTCTTCAATCAGGCGGTGGGCCACGTTGCGGGTGCGGGGGATGATTTTTTCAATTCGCCCGGCTTCGTCACACACAATTTGCGTTTCAGTGGTTTCAAAGTCTACCGCGCCGCGCACGCCGCGTTCTTTTAGCAGCACTTGGTACACGTCATGCAAATCAAGCAAATGCGGTACCAAGCTTTTACGCTGGGCGGCTTCTGGCCCGCGCGTGTTGGCCAAAATAGCCGCAACTTCCGTGTAAGTGAACCGGGCTTTACTGAACATCACAGCTGGGTAAAACTGGTAAGCGTGTACGTCGCCTTTGGCGGTGACTAACATGTCACACACCATGCACAGGCGCTCAACATTGGGGTTAAGTGAGCACAGCCCGTTCGACAACTTTTCAGGCAGCATGGGTATCACGCGGCGCGGAAAGTACACGCTGGTGGCGCGGTCGTAAGCGTCAATGTCAATCGCGCTGCCGGTTTCTACATAGTGGCTCACATCGGCAATGGCCACTAACAGCCGCCAACCCTTGCCCCGCCCTACTTTTGCCGGCTCGCAATACACAGCATCGTCAAAATCACGGGCGTCTTCGCCGTCAATCGTGACCAGCGCGATGTCGGTTAAGTCGACCCGGTTCTTTTTGTCTTGCGGGCGCACGGCGTCAGGCAAGGTGCGCGCCAGGGCCATGGCCTCATCAGAAAATTCATGCGGCACACCATATTTGCGCACGGCAATTTCAATTTCCATGCCGGGGTCATCTATCTCACCCAGCACTTCTTTCACGCGGCCCACCGGCTGGCCAAACAGCGCGGGCGGCTCGGTGAGTTGCACCACCACCACCTGGCCTGCTTTGGCCGAGCCCGTGGCTCCTTTGGGAATCAGCACATCTTGCCCGTAGCGCTTGTCTTCTGGCGCTACCAGCCACACGCCGCTTTCTTGCAGCAAGCGGCCAATAATGGGGTTGGGTGAGCGTTCGATGATCTCAGTGACGCGGCCTTCAGGCCGATTTTTTCGGTCGTGGCGGACGATGCGCGCCTTGACGCGGTCTTTGTGCAGAACCGCTCGCATTTCGTTGGGCGGCAAATAAATGTCGGCCTCGCCGTCATCGCGCTGCACAAAACCGTGGCCATCACGGTGGCCAGAAACCGTGCCCATGAATTCGGCAAGAAGGCCAGCACTGGCGCCGGCGTTGGAATGTATTGTTTTGATAGAAATCTCTTTAAATAAAATTGGCAGCTATTAGTCTGGCCATGCGTTGCTGCTGCCCAGTATGCTGCGGAAATGTTTCACTTCGCCTGCCCCAAACCATCATTGGCTAATGGTACACTTGAAGGCTTGCCCGGGTGGCGGAATTGGTAGACGCGCACGGTTCAGGTCCGTGTATCGCAAGATGTGGAGATTCGAGTTCTCTCCCGGGCACCAAGATACTGTTCAGGAAACTGAATTCATCAAAAAAATTGCAATGAGCCGCTGAAAATACCAATTTTCAGCGGCTTTTTTGTTGCCAAAAATGCTTTGAAGTCTTTGAAATCAGAACGGCGCGGCAATCAAGTCGTGGCCCTGAACGCCCACAATACGCGCTTTAGTGAACTCACCCACTTTAAGGGTTTTGCTGATTTTCTCGGGTGCCAGCAGCTTGACCACACCATCAATCTCAGGCGCATCGGCATATGAGCGCCCCACGCTGCCTTTGCGGCCCAGCGCTGGGGCGGAATCAACCAACACCTGCATCGTCGCGCCGATGCGGCTTTGCAGCTTTTGGCTTGACACCGCTTCAGCCACGGCCATGAAGCGTGCTCGGCGCTCTTCTCGCAATTCAATCGGCAACATGCCGGGAATATCGTTGGCCGTCGCACCCGCCACAGCGCTATAGGCGAAGCAGCCAGCACGGTCGATTTTTTCTTCCAGCATGAAGTCGAGCAGGTGCGCAAACTCAGCCTCCGTCTCGCCCGGAAAACCCGCAATAAAGGTGCTGCGAATCACAATTTCAGGGCAAATCTCGCGCCAGCGCGCGATGCGCTCCAGGTTTTTTTCGCCACTGGCGGGCCGCTTCATGCGCTTTAAAACATCAGGGTGGCTGTGCTGCAAAGGCACATCCAGG
>JANOWB010000335.1:0-2554 GCA_031417695.1 Polaromonas sp. | reverse complement strand
CAGAAGTGCTGCGCGCGCGGGTAACGTCCAAAGGCGGCACCACCCATGCGGCTATCACCAGCCTTGAAAAAGACGATGTGAAAACGCTGTTTATTCGCGCCATGCAGGCAGCCAAAAACCGCGCAACAGAAATGGGCGACGAGTTTGGTGCGAACTAAACCCAGCTAATTCTTACAAGCTGGTTTTTACAAAGCGGCATACGCGGCCGCAATACCCAAAAACACAGTGAACCCCAGCCAGTGATTAAGGCGAAAAGCCTTAAAGCAATCGTCGCGCTGGCGCTTACGAATCAGCATGATGTGCCAAACGGCTTGTGCCAAAGCTACGCCAATAACTGCTAATAATATAGCTGCTTGCGCCCGTATTACTTGGGTAAAAAGCACGAAATACCATATTGCAAGGTATATTGCATAGCTTGCGGCCACCGCCGCCACGTCAAACCGCCCGAAGGTAATCGCCGAGGTTTTCATGCCGATTTTCAAGTCATCGTCGCGGTCAACCATGGCGTATTCGGTGTCATACGCAATCACCCAAAACAAGTTGCCCAGCAGCAGCAACCACGCCAACATCGGCACGCGCGACTGCACGGCGGCAAACGCCATGGGTATGCCAAAACTGAACGCCACGCCCAGCACCGCTTGCGGCATGGCCACGTAGCGCTTGGCAAACGGGTAGAGGATGGCAATACCCAGCGCTGCGAATGACCAAGTAATGGCGGCGGCGTTGGTCGTTATCACCAAGCCAAAAGCACACAGCGCCAGCACTGCGCCGACAGCCAATGCCTCGCGGCTAGCCAGCTTGCCACTGGTCACCGGCCGCTGGGCGGTGCGCTTGACATGCTTGTCAAAGTCGCGATCGGCCACGTCGTTTAAGCAGCAGCCCGCGCTGCGCATTAAAAACGTACCGAGGGTAAAAACAATCAAAAGATGCCAACTCGGGAAACCGTGCGAAGCCAACCACAGCGCTGACAAAGTGGGCCACAGCAGCAGCAGCCAGCCCGCAGGTCGGTCCCAGCGGATGAGCTGGAGATAAAGGCTCAGTTTGTTTTTCAAGCGACAGGGTGGTCTTTGAATGACACCAGCGCGGTCAGTGGCGTAAATTCGCCAGCGCGTTTTTGCTGCATCGCGCTCACCGCCTCGCGCACATGGGCATTGCTCCAAATACCGGCCTGCAGCCAGCCCATTTGTTTCAACGCATCGTCGGTGCTGTGGTCACGTGTGTAGGCAATGGCTTGCTTGGTGCCCCAAATGGCCACCGGCGGTTTGCTGGCAATCTCGGCGGCGGTTTGCATGGCTGCCGCCAACATGGCCTCGGGCGACTCAAATACCTCGTTAACCAAGCCGTAAGCCAACGCTTTGGCCGCAGGCATACGCCGCCCGGTGTAGGCGTATTCTTTGACGATGGCCTCGGGAATCAGCTTGGGCAAGCGCTGCAGCGTGCCCACGTCGGCCACCATGCCGATGTTGATTTCTTGAATGCAAAAGAAGGCGTCTGTGGTTGCGTAGCGCATGCAGCAGGCAGTCACCATGTCCACCGCGCCGCCAATGCAACCGCCCTGAATGGCGGCGATCACCGGGATGCGCAGCGTCTCTAACTTGGTAAACGTGGCCTGCATGTCGGTCAGCACGTCAAACATCGCAGCGCGCCCCTCAGGGCTTTGGTCGTCCATGGCAATCGCACTGCTGAAGGTATCAAGCGCCATACCCGCACTGAAGTGCTTGCCAGTCGACGACAACACCAGCACGCGCGCTGTGCCCTCGCGGTGGATTTGCGTCAGCACCTCGTCCAGCTCACGCCAAAACAGCGGGTGCATGGTGTTCAGCGCGTCCGGGCGGCTCAGCACCAAGTGGGCGATGTGCTGGGTTTGGGTGAGGGTAAAACAGTGCATGGTTATTTTCTCGGTTAACACTTCAAACAGTTTTCACTTTAATAAAAGAGAATTATGTATTTTTTGCGCCGCCAAAATTGCCCGCAACTGCGCGTTGAAATGCCCCGAATTTCGACTCAAGACAGCCGCGTCACCCCAGGCAACTCACATGCATAAATCGCATTGCGCAATGCAGCTATCGCTTCATACCGGGTAAAGCTGCGCCGCCACACCAGCACCACGCGCCTGGACGGGATATGGCCTTCAAACGGCAGGTATTTGATGAACGAGGGCTGCTCTGCCGCCACTTTGCTTTTTTTTCCTTTGATTTGCTCTAGCAGCGCTTCTTTCGGCACGCTCAGGCGCGGCACCAGCGTGATGCCCATGCCCGCCGCCACCATGTGTTTGATGGTTTCTAGTGACGAGCCTTCAAAGCTTTTTTGAATGCCGCCCGAGCTGCTGGAGAACCGCGCAAATTCGGGGCATACCTCCAGCACGTGGTCTCTAAAGCAATGGCCATTGCCCAGCAGCAGCATGGTTTCTTTTTTGATCTCTTCGGCCGTGATGCTGCTGCGCGCTGCCAGATGATGCGAGCTGGGCACCGCCGCCATGAAGGGCTCGTCATACAGCGGCGCAATCGCCAGATTGGTGTCGGGGAAAGGCTCGGCCAGAATGGCGCAGTCAATC
>JANOWB010000334.1:0-7417 GCA_031417695.1 Polaromonas sp. | reverse complement strand
CGATCAACGGTGTCGTGAAGGCCGACCAAACGGGGGCCGAGTTTGCCGAAGTCGTTTGGCAGGAGTTGGACGAGTTCGTCATCACGCGCGAGCTTGATAAGCAAGGATATGAGACTTTTGCTTGTTGAAGACGACGTCATGGTGGCCAGCGGCATCAAGCTGGGGCTTTGCGACGCGGGCTATGCGGTCGACTGGGTGGGCAGCGCCGAGCGGGCCGAAGAAGCGCTGGGCCGCGAAACCTTTGACGCCGCCATCATCGATATTGGGCTGCCCGCCATGGACGGTGTGGGGCTGCTGCGTACCCTGCGCCGCAGCGGCGTGACCATTCCCGTCATGCTGTTGACCGCGCGCGACGCGCTGCAAGACCGGGTGCAGGGCCTGGACGCCGGGGCCGACGACTACATGGTCAAACCCTGCGAGCTGCCCGAGCTGCTGGCCAGGTTGCGTGCGTTGCTGCGTCGATCACAGGCAGCCACCAGCGCTGTTTTGTCGTTTGGCCCGCTTGAGCTTGACGCCGCCAACCGGCAAGCCAGCGCCAACGGCCAAGTCATTGAGCTGGGCCCACGCGAATGGACGGTCATGCAATACCTGATGACCCACGCGCCCAAGCCCACCGGCAAAGACAAGCTGCTGCAAGCGCTGACCGGCTGGGACAAAGAAATCACCACCAACGCGATTGAGGTCTACATTTCTCGCCTGCGCGCAAAACTTGAGCCGCACGGCATTGCACTGCGGTCGATTCGCGGCTTTGGCTACCGACTAGAACTTACCCCCAGCCCAGGTTTGCCCAGCCCGCCAGGCCCGGCATGACACCCCAAAAACCTGCATGCACCCGCTAGCCATCACATCGGGCCTGCAGCGGCGCTTACTGCTGCTCTTGTTGCTGCCGCTCGGTTTTTTTGCGTTGGTCAGTATTTATTTGGACTACCGAACCGCCGGCAGCGTGGCGTTTCAAAAAGACCAGCAGTTGCTACGCTTGATTCCGCTCATGGCGGATTCGGTTTTGGGGCCTACGGACAATAAAACCGCCACGCCGGTGTTGCTGTTGGCACCTAGCATTGAAGACTTCATTAAAGACCGCGAAAGCTTTGTCGGGTTTCGCCTGTCTGACGCGGCTGGCAACTTTCTGGCCGGGCAAGCGTGGATTACCGGCGTGCTGCCCAGCTCACGCGAGCCCGAACTGCACAGCGTTGAAACCGACGGCACTACTTACCGCATTGCCGCCCAGCGGGTCAACACCGCCGCCGGCGAACTGATCGTGCTGCTGGCCGACGGCTCAGACCCGCGCCAGCAATGGGTGCGCTCGATATGGGTCAAAGTGCTGTTGCCCAACCTGGCGCTGGTGCTGGCTGCTGGCTTTGCAGTCAATTGGGCGGTGAAGCGCGCGCTTAAACCGCTGGTTGACCTGACTGGCGCAGTGCAGCGGCGCAGCCCGCGCGATTTAAGTCCGATGGACGCCGCCGCTGCGCCCGCTGAAGTGCAGCCACTGGTCGCCGCACTCAATCGATTACTGGGTTTGGTCAATGACCAGGCTGAGGGCCAGCGCCGCTTTGTAGCCGACGCTGCCCACCAGTTGCGCACCCCGCTGGCGGGCTTGCAGGCGCAGGTAGAAGCCTGGGCTCAAGCCGCTGAAACCGCTGAAGCTGCTGAAACCGCAACATCGGCACATCCCACCGGCGACTCGGCAAGCAAGTCCGGCAGCTTGCTGTTGTCTAACGACAAAATCTTCAAGCTGCGCAGCGCCACGCGCCGCACCTCGCAGCTGGCCAACCAGTTGCTGGCGCTATCGCGTGCCGACGCCACTGCGCTGGCCACCCAGCCCATGCAGCGGGTAGATTTAAAAGAGCTGTGCGAATCAATACTGCCCGCCCACCTGGACGCCGCCTCTGAAAAAGAAATTGACCTGGGGCTGGACGCCGCGCCGGTTTACGCCGTGGGCCACGAGTGGTTGCTGCGCGAGCTGCTCGGCAACCTGGTCGACAACGCCGTGAAATACACGCCGCGCGGCGGAACTGTGACCATTCGCTGTGGGCGAACTGAGGGCGTTGCGGCGAGTTCTGCCAGTCAAGCCCAAGGCGTGTTTTTGGAAGTCATAGACGACGGCCCCGGCATTGCACCGCAAGAGCGCAGCAGGGCGCTTGAACGCTTTTACCGCGTGCCGGGCACAGCGGGCGAGGGCAATGGCTTGGGCTTGGCCATTGCCGACGAGCTGGCCCGGGCGCACCATGCCCAGCTTGAGCTGGACTACGCCAGCAGCGCAGACGATGGCAACGGTCGTGGCCGCGGGCTGCGGGTGCGGCTAAGCTTGTAACCCGGTTGAAAGCGGCAGCAGGAAAACCCGCATTTATCGGCCCTGTTTTTGGCTTGGGTGCTACCAGCGCTGTGCGAGAATCATTTTGAGACGTTTTGAAAAGCAAAAAAGTACCCTGACAACGTACCGCTTTTTTCATTTCGCCAACTTTTTTATCTCCCACTACTTTCAACGCCTTGCGCGCCACTGCCCATGTCTGATTCAGCGCTTGATGCCAACACCCTTCCCATCGGCGGCGCTGCGGCTGTAGAAGAAAGCACCCGCAAACGGCCCAAGCCAGGCGAGCGCCGTGTGCAAATTTTGCAGGCGCTGGCCGCCATGCTGGAGCAGCCCGGCGCTGAACGCATCACCACCGCCGCACTGGCTGCCCGGCTCGATGTGAGCGAAGCCGCGTTGTACCGCCACTTTGCCAGCAAGGCGCAAATGTTTGAAGGCTTGATTGACTTCATCGAGCAAAGCGTTTTTACGCTGGTCAATCAAATCGCCGAGCACGAGCCTGACGCTGCGCTGCGCACCCGCCGCCTGATTGCCATGGTGCTGCAGTTCGGCGAGAAAAACCCCGGCATGACCCGCGTGATGGTGGGCGACGCGCTGGTGTTTGAAAACGACCGCCTGCAAGACCGCATGAACCAGTTTTTTGACAAGCTCGAATCGGGCTTTAAACAAAACCTGCGAGACGCCGCTACCGCCAGCGGCGCGGCCACGCCCACGGTCGATGCGCAAGTGCGGGCGTCGGTGATTGTGGCGTTTATGGTGGGGCGCTTGCAGCGTTTTGCGCGCTCGGGCTTTAAGCGTTTGCCGTCAGAGCATTTGGACGCCAGCCTGGCGATATTGCTGGGTTGAGTGCAGTTTTGCGGTGTGCAAAGCGCTATTTATTTAGTAGCTGCTCGCGCCCGTATTTATTGGGCTACAGCCTTATTTATGCCCTATTTTTCCCTATTTCGCGCTGTTTTAGACCTTTTTCGGCTTGAAAATGCTCCCTATTAACTGCGCGGGCTGGGCCATGCAGTTGCTGCCCAGCGGCGCAATTTACTTGCCCGAAGTCGCCACGCTGCTGGTGGCCGATGCGCACTTTGGCAAAGCCGTCAGCTTTCGCTTGGCAGGCGTGCCCGTACCCCAAGGCACCACGACAGAAACGCTGCAGCGGCTAACTGACGCGCTGGCCGAAACCACTGCCACCCGCGTTATTTTTTTGGGTGACTTTTTACATTCGGCCAAAGCCCATGCAGCGCCCACCCAGCAAGCCATTGCCAGCTGGCGGCGCCTGCACCCAGAGCTGGCGCTAACTTTGGTGCGCGGTAACCACGACGACAGGGCTGGCGACCCACCGGCTGCGCTGGGTGTACAGGTAGTTGACGAGCCCTTGCTGCTTGAAAAAACTTCATCCGACCCTCTGGCGATGCCGCTGGCGCTGTGTCACCACCCGCAGCGCGTAGCGGGCGCTTACGTGCTGGCCGGGCACTTGCACCCGTGCGTGGTGCTGACCGGGGCGGGCCGCGACCGGCTGCGGCTGCCGTGCTTTTGGCTCGGCGACGCCGTCAGCAACCCGGTTGGCGTGTTGCCGGCTTTTGGCAGCTTTACCGGCATGCACCCGATTGAGCGCCAGCCGCGTGACCGGGTGTTTGCCATTGCGGGGGCTAGCGTGCAGCAGGTGCCCGCCTGAGTTGCTGGTTTAGGTTCCTAGTCTAGGTTGGGCTGGCCAGCTTGGCACCGACTTTGGCGGCGGCCTGCTCAATTTCAGCCCAGGTGCTGGCGTCAATGGCAATGCCGTCGCGCTCGCGTTGCTTTCGGTTTTCGCGCTCAAAATCGCCCGCAATTTGCACCGCCTCCACACCATTGGCCGGTGGACTGGCTCTAACCCAGTCAATAAATTGCGCGGCCTGCTTGTTAAACGACGCCTGCGTGCCCAGTTTGGCCGGGTCAATCAACACGGTCAGCATGCTGTTACTGACCGCGCGCTGGCTGGTGTTTGCCGCTGTGGGTTGCTGGGGCCAGGTGCCGCCGCCGCTCAACGCGCCGCCCAGCAGCTCACAAGCCACCGCCAGGCCGTAGCCCTTGTGCTCGCCAAACGTCATTAACGCGCCCATCAGCCCATTGCCTTGCGGGACCACCACCACGCCGGGCTCGGTGGTGGGTTGGCCGTGTTCGTCTATCAGCAGGCCGGGCTTGACTTGCTTGCCCTGGTTGAAAGCCACGCGCATTTTTCCTTGTGCCACGGCGCTGGTGGCCACGTCTAAAACAAACGCTTCTTGCCCCGCAATGGGTATGCCAATGCACAGCGGATTAGTGCCAAAGCGCCCATCGGTGCCGCCCCACGGCGCCACCACGGGGCGTGAAATGACGTTGACAAAATGCAGCGCCACCAAGCCCTGCGCCACCGCCATTTCAGCAAACTCGCCAATGCGCCCCAAGTGGTGGGCTTCAGCCAGCGTCATGATGCAGCTGCCGTGCGTTTTGGCTCGGGCAATGGCCAGACGCATGGCTTGGAGGCCCACCACCTGGCCGTAGCCGCGCTGGCCGTTCAGGGTCAGCATGGTGCCAATGTCCAGCACGATTGCCGCGGGGGCGTTGGGAATCAAGCCGCCTTCTTGCACCGCATCAACATAGCGCGGCAGCATGCCCACGCCGTGCGAGTCGTGGCCGCTGAGGTTGGCCATGACCAGGTTGGCGGCAACGGTTTCGGCTTCTTGTGCAGACGAGCCAGACGCTACTAAAATAGTAGCTGCTTGCGCCCGTAAATATTGGGGTGTAAGTGTATTTATCATTACTTCATTACAATCAGCGGTGGAATCAAGCCGCCCATCGTACGCCACCTGACGCAACGCAATGGCGCGTTTAGCAAACCGCCCACAAAGGAATTTCAATGAAACTCGTTCGCTACGGCAACCCCGGTAAAGAAAAGCCTGGCTTGATTGATGCAGACGGCAGGCTGCGCGATTTAAGCGCGCACATCCCCGACATCGGCCCGGCCCAGCTCGGTGATGCGGCGTTAGCCAAGTTGCGCAAAATCAAAACCGACCAGCTACCGCTCGTCAAAGGCAGGCCGCGCATGGGTTGCCCCGTAACCGGCACGCCCAAGTTCATCGCCATTGGCTTGAATTACGCTGACCACGCGGTCGAATCTAGCCTGCCGATTCCGAAAGAGCCGATTGTTTTCATGAAAGCGACCAGCTGTATTCAAGGCCCGAACGACTCCGTAATGTTGCCCAAAGGCTCGGTTAAAACCGATTGGGAAGTAGAGCTGAGCGTCGTTATTGGCAAACGCGCCAGCTACGTTTCGCAAAAAGACGCGCTTGGCTACGTGGCGGGTTATTGCACCATCAACGACGTGAGCGAGCGTGAATTTCAAATCGAGCGCGGCGGCACCTGGGACAAGGGCAAGGGCTGCGACACGTTCGGGCCAATTGGCCCGTATTTGGTTACGCGCGATGAAGTGCCGAACCCGCAAAAGCTCGGCATGTGGCTCGACCTGAACGGCCAGCGCATGCAAACCGGCAACACCAAAACCATGATTTTCAGCGTGGCCAAAATCATCAGCTACGTTAGCCAATTCATGACGCTGGAGCCGGGCGACATCATTACCACCGGCACACCGCCGGGCGTGGGCATGGGCGTAAAAGTGGGCGGCAAGCCCGCGCCGCTGTACCTGAAAAAAGGCGACGTGATGGCGCTCGGCATCGAAGGGCTGGGTGAGCAGCGGCAGGTTGTGGTGGCTTACAAAAAAGCTTGAACATGTGCCTGACAAATGCTCGTTAACAGCGTGGAAACAGCCCGGTAATAGTCCGGCAACAGCCCAGCGACAGCAAAAAGACGACGCAGCGCAGGCAAACGCAAGCTGCAGCGCCGTGAATTCACTATAAAGTTAATAGCTGCTCGCGCCCGTATTGATTGAGCTAGAGACTGATTTGGTCATGATTTTGGCCATTTTTTGGCCTTTTTTCGCCTGCTGCGGCCAGTTTCGCGTTAACCCCTAAAAAACTTAGATAACTGCCTCTATAGCGTGGGGATTCCTGCTCGCAGGCGACGCCTTGACGTCAAACTACTGCAAAATAGCACGACCGTTCGTTTTATTTTGAAATCACCGTTCTCGCCCCAAAACATGACCGTTTTTGAACTTTCCGCCAAAGCCGACCGCAGCGCTGGCGTACCTGCCAACGGCGTTGCCCTGCAAAAAATTCAGCATAAAGGCCAGCAAACCAAGGCAGCGATTGTCGATGCCGCACTTGGCCTGGCCACGCAAATTGGCCTTGAAGGCCTGAGCATTGGGGCCCTAGCTGAAGTGATGCGCATGAGCAAGTCGGGCGTGTTTGCCCACTTTGGCTCGCGTGAAGAGCTGCAAATATCAGTCATTCGCGAATACTTTGCGCGTTTTGAAGAAGAAGTTTTTTACCCCGCACTTGACGAAGTGCGCGGCCTGCCGCGCCTTCAGTTGTTGTTTCAAAACTGGATGCGCCGCACCTCGGTCGAAATTGATTCAGGCTGCCTGTTCATCAGCGGCGCGGTTGAGTTTGACGACCGGCCCGGCCCGGTGCGCGACGCGCTGGCAGGCTCAGTCAAAACCTGGCTGGCGGCAATTTTCAGGTCGCTGGTGCAGGCGCAAGAAGCCGGCCATTTGCGCGCCAATGCTGACCCGCACCAGATGGCGTTTGAAATCCACGGCTTGATTTTGGCGCTGCACTACGAAGCACGTTTTTTAAAAACGCCTGGCTCAGTTGCCCGGGCCAACACCGGTTTTGCCAACATTCTTGCGCGCTACGGAAGCGCGCAGTAACTTGTTTTATCTTTTACTTTTTATCTTTTCAGGAGCTGATTTATGCCCATCTACAACGCCCCCATTCGCGACATGCAATTTGTGATGCACGAAGTGCTCAAGGTCACCGAAGAACTCAAACCGATGGCCAAGTACGCTGACGCGGACATCGACACCATCAACGCGGTGCTCGAAGAAGGCGCCAAGTTTGCGACTGAAGTGATCTTGCCGCTCAACATCAGCGGCGACTCAGAAGGCTGCACGCTAGACATCAAAACCCACGCCGTCACCACACCCAAGGGCTTTAAAGAAGCGTATGCCAAGTACGTTGAAGGCGGCTGGCCCGCACTCAGTGG
>JANOWB010000333.1:0-4320 GCA_031417695.1 Polaromonas sp. | reverse complement strand
GTCGGGCCAAACCATGTCGTTTTTCATCATTCGCCTCTTCGTTGGTTTAACGGCGGCACTGGGCATTGCCAGCGTGTTGGTGGTGTCGGTGGTGCAAAAGTCTAAAGAAATCGGCATATTGCGGGCCACAGGCACCACGCGCGGGCAGATCTTGGGCGTGTTTTTATTGCAAGGCGCGATTTTGGGTTTGTTGGGCTCGCTGTTTGGCTCGCTGATGGGCTGGCTATTTTTGATTGCCTGGCGCGGCTTTGCCGTTAACGATGAAGGCGTGCCGTTTTTTACGCTGGAGGCCGGGCCCAGCCTGTACCTGGCTGTGGCCGCAGGTGCCACGCTGGTTGGAACGCTGTCGGCCTTGTTCCCCGCTCAGCGCGCGGCACGGCTTGACCCCGCGGTGGCTATTCGTGGTTAACACCCCAACGCAGTTCACTGATGCGGCAACCTTGCAGTTGCAGGACATTCGCAAGTCTTACGGAACGGGCACAACGCATGAGACTGAAGTGCTGCACGGTATCAATTTAAACCTGGCACGCGGTGAATTTGCCGCACTGATTGGGCCATCTGGCTCCGGCAAAAGCACGCTGCTCAACATCATTGGCCTGCTCGACAAACCCAGTGCCGGAAAGCTGTTTTTAACTGGCCAGGAGGCTGAAAACCTCCCCGACAAAGCACTTACCCGCCTGAGAGGCGACGCCATTGGCTTTGTGTTTCAGTTTCACAACCTGCTGCCAGCGTTCACCGCGGTAGAAAACGTCATGCTGCCCCTGATGGCTGCGCGCGGCAGGCCAGACGCCGCCATGCGCACGCGCGCTGAAGACCTGATCGAAAAAGTGGGCCTGAAACCGTGGGGCCATCATTTGGCTAACGATTTGTCCGGCGGACAACAACAGCGCGTGGCGATTGCACGGGCCTTGGTGATGCAGCCTGCCCTTGTACTGGCTGATGAGCCAACCGGAAACCTCGACACGCTGTCAGCCGACACGATTTTTGACCTGATGCGTAACGTGAGCCGCACCAGCGGCACTACGTTTTTGATCGTCACCCACGACCCCCGCTTAGCCAAACGCTGCGACCGCATCATTGAGCTGGTCGACGGGCGAATTGATTCAGACAAAGCCAACGCCGCCACGCACAGTGGCATCGGCATTGACAGCGTTGATTCATCACCTGCGTAAGCAAAGTGCGCTGCCGTACAGACAAACGCCGCGCCACGCTTAACTATCACTGACGGCTACTTGTTCCGCTTTGCAACCTAAAACGGAGTCACGCATCATGAATTCAAAACATCAATGGCTGGCATGTGCAGTGCTGGCAAGCCTTAGCTCAGTTGCTTGTGCACAGGCTACGCCTTCGGTGACGCGCGGCGAGCTGCTTTACAGCACCCACTGCGTGTCTTGCCACAGCACACAAATGCATTGGCGCGAAGATAAAAAAGCTTACGACTGGGACAGCCTGAAATTTCAGGTTCGCCGCTGGCAAGGCAATACCGGCCTGACGTGGAGCGACGCTGACATTGCAGAGGTGTCACGCTACTTGAACGACACCATTTACCACTACCCGCAGGTCAACGACCGTGTTGGTCTGGTGTCTAGCAGCACGTCGCAACTACCCCCACGAAAGTAACGCATGTCAAAACGAATTCTCATCATTCAAGGCCACCCCGACGCCAGCCAGCCGCATTTGTGCCATGCCCTCGCGTCAAGCTACAACGTGGGCGCGCAAAGCGCAGGCCATAGCGTCAAGCATGTCAACGTTGCTGAACTTGACTTCCCCTTGCTGCGCAGTCAAAAAGATTTTCAAACAGGCACAGTGCCCAGCAGCCTCAAGCCCATTCAAAATGACTTGCTGTGGGCCGAGCATCTGGTCATTTTCTTTCCGCTGTGGGCGGGTGACATGCCGGCATTACTCAAGGGCTTTTTTGAGCAACTCATTCGTCCGTCATTTAGTGGTGAGCATGTCAGCTTCTTTGACAAAAAGGTTTTGTCGGGTCGATCCGCCCGCGTCGTTGTCACCATGGGCATGCCAGCCATGATTTACCGTTACTACTTTCGCGCCCACAGCATCAAGTCACTAGAGCGCAACTTGCTGGGCATCGTTGGTATTGCGCCTGTGCATGAGACGCTGATTGGCCTGGCTTACAACATGAACCCGGCTGATGCAACCAGGTGGCTAACCAAGCTCAAACGCCTTGGACAGAGAGCTGAATAGTTTGCCGATCACCATTCACACGCAGAATGCGCATTGACGGCTCATAACATCACAAGCTCTTTGGCACTATTTTCTAACCTGCTCACGTGTCTGTTTGGTGTTTTCGCTGCCTTGCTATTCGTTAGCCAAGGAGTTCCAAAACCCTTTCTTGACGCCAGCGGCAGGCCGTTGACGGGAAGAATCTCGAAGAAGATAACGATCACCATTAATGATGCTCCACAAGGGATGTCCATCAATGGCAAAAACACCAGCAACCCGGTGTTGCTATAACTTCATGGCGGTATGCCAGACTGTTTCCTCACTGCGCATTACCCGACAGGGCTTGACGAGGATTATTGGCATACAGGCTGCCGCTCAAGCGCCTCAGCTGTACCGCGCCTACATCGGCGTGGCGCAAATGTCGAATCAATTGGAGTCTGAAAAGCTGGCCAACGACTTCATGCGCCAGCGCTTCATGGATGACGGAAATACCAAGATGGTCCGGCGACTAGATCAGTCACCCGTTGGCAACACGGTGCCCCTGATGACATCAGTTTTCGCCGGCTTGTTTTTGGCATCGCTTTTGAACCGCGAGTACACGCTTGGCGAAAAAATTATTCGGGTTGATGTGCTAGCAGGTGCGAATGGTCTAGCTGACTCAGATTAGAAAGTTCAGACATGCCGAAAGCTGCCGCGCACAGCAGCCGTCATCGCTCTGGTAATGGTGCGCCTTCAACCACATAGAAAAGGCGTGTTGGCGTACAAGCAATAGGCGTAACTGACGCGATCATCCAAGAGAGCCATCTCGTCAGCGTGACATCACACCAGTTACTGCGCAAGACGTCAGCCCAAGCTCAGAAAGGCCAACGATGTCCAAACGAATTTTGTTAATACAGGGTCACCCTGATGCAAGTCGGCAGCACTTGGGTCATGCACTGGCCGACAGCTATGCCCTCGGTGCCGAAAGCGCAGGTCACACGGTGCGGCGCATCGCACTGGCCGCGCTAGACTTTCCCCCGCTGCGCAGCCAGCAAGAATGGGAAGAAGGTGAATTGCCCGCCAGCCTGAAGCCGGCACAGGACGATATCGGCTGGGCCGAACACATCGTTTTCTTCTTCCCCTTGTGGCTGGGCGACATGCCATCGCTGGTCAAAGGTTTTCTGGAGCAAGTTGCGCGACCCGGCTTTGCAATCATCCGCGAGAAAGGCGGCAATCCGTGGGGCAAAAAAGGTTTAACGGGGCGCTCAGCCCGCGTGGTGGTAACGATGGGAATGCCCGCGCTGGTCTACCGCTGGTACTTTCGCGCCCACAGCATCAAGTCGCTGGAGCGCAACATCTTGGGTTTTATCGGTATCGCGCCCGTGCACGAAACCTTGATTGGCCTGACGGCTGATATGAAGCCTGTTGATGCAGCGAAATGGTTCAAGAAGCTGGAACGCTTGGGCGAAAGAGCAGAGTGAACATTCCCTTCACTGCTGAGCAGTTTTACGGCGTATTCGCGGCGTACAACACAGGCGTTTGGCCGATGCAGTTTCCGCTATTGGCACTGGGTGTTCTGGCCGTGGTGCTGTTGGTACGACAAAGTAGCTACTCAAGTGTTGGCATATCTGCCATTCTCACGGTGTTGTGGGTGTGGCAAGCGCTGGCGTACCACCTGGCGTTCTTCACGGTCATCAACCCGCTGGCGTATGTGTTTGCCGCGGTCTTCATGGCGGGTGCCGCGGTTTTCTTTTGGCAAGGCGTGCTGCACCGCAGATTGAATTTCAAATCCATACCGGGTTGGCGCATGCGCTCGGGCTGGGGCCTGATGATTTTTGCGTGGTTCATCTACCCGGCGTGGACTTACCTGTCTGGCCGCCGTTACCCCGCTTTTCCAACCTTCGGCCTGCCCTGCCCCACGACGTTATTGACGATTGGACTACTCGCATTCTTGGTCAAACCTTATCCGCGCAGCGCATTGGCAGTGCCCTTTTTGTGGTGCTTTGTAGGCAGCCAGGCGGCTTTTGTATTTGACATTCAAGCTGACTTGGGATTGATCGTTGCGGGGGTTGTAGGCTTAATTTTAATCATGCAGTCGAAAAACTTGACGACTTCGCTGGATAAAACGCTCAACTCATAACAAGGAGTCTTCAATTG
>JANOWB010000332.1:0-12132 GCA_031417695.1 Polaromonas sp. | reverse complement strand
GCCGAATTTGTGCAATCAACCCGCTACGCAATCGATGCAGGCTTTGACTGGCTAGAGTTGAACTGCGCCCACGGCTACTTGCTGTCGAGCTTCATCACACCGCTAACGAATGCACGCACGGATAACTATGGCGGCAGCCTGGAAAACGGCTGCCGCTACCCGCTTGAAGTCTTCAGCGCCATACGCGCCATATGGCCAGCGCACTTGCCTATGAGCGTGCGCATATCGGCGCATGACTGGGCACCCGGTGGCAATACCGACGACGATGCGGTAGCGATTGCGCGCCTTTTTAAAGCCGCAGGCTGCGACTTGATTGACGTGTCATCAGGCCAGACCACCCGCGCCGCTAAACCTGTTTATGGCCGTATGTACCAAACGCCGTTTGCTGACCGTATTCGCAACGAGGTGGGCATTCAAACCATGGCGGTGGGCGCTATATCTGAAAGCGACCAGGTCAACAGCATCATTGCGGCAGGCCGCGCCGACCTGTGCGCAATTGCCCGCCCACACTTGGCCGACCCCGCCTGGACGCTGCACGAAGCGGCCAAGATGCAAAGCCGTCATGTGGTGTGGCCCAAGCCGTATGAAAGCGGCCGAGACCAGATGTACCGTGAAATAGCCAAGCAAAAAATGCCTTTAGCGCAATAAAAACGGGCGTGAGCAGCTCATTAAATAATAGCGATAGGAGACCTAAATATGGACATGGAAGCACAAAGCCACAGCTCTCACCCGGAGGCGTTGCGGCTCTGGCTGCGTCTGTTGACCTGTACCCAGCTAGTTGAAAAGCAGGTGCGCAACAACCTGCGCGAGCAGTTTGACACCACGCTGCCGCGCTTCGATTTAATGGCGCAACTGCAGCGCAACCCAGACGGCCTGAAGATGAACGAGCTGTCACGCCGCATGATGGTGACGGGCGGTAATGTGACGGGCATTACTGACCAGCTGGTGGCGGAGGGCTTGGTGGAGCGCATGGAAGTCGATGGTGACCGCCGCGCCTACCGCGTGCGGCTAACCGTGCAGGGCCGCAAGACGTTTGACGAGATGGCCAAGCAGCACGAGGACTGGATTGTTTCGAGCTTTGAGGTACTGACAGCCAAAGAAGTCGACGCTCTGCACAAGCTGCTGGGCAAAGTCAAAGAATACCAGCATGCAAAAACATTAGAGACGATATGAAGCACTACATCACCCCCGCCAACCCGATGCACCCGCAGTTTGAAGCGATGGCCAGCTACAACGCCAAGCACTTTTCCTATGCGTTTGACACGGGCGTGGTCACGCTGACCTTGAGCCGGCCAGAGCGTAAAAACCCCTTGACCTTTGACTCGTACCACGAGCTGCGCAATTTGTTTTCCGCACTCAACCACGCCACTGATGTGAAAGCAGTGGTATTAATGGGTGAAGGCGGCAACTTTTGCTCAGGCGGCGATGTGCATGAAATCATTGGTCCACTCACCAAAATGAGCATGACCGAGATGCTGGAGTTCACCCGCATGACGGGCGATTTAATCAAACAAATGCGCCTGTGCCCACAGCCCATCATCGCCGCGATTGACGGCATTTGCGCAGGCGCGGGCGCCATGATGGCCTTGGCCGCTGACATGCGCTTGGGCACAGCGCAAACTAAAACAGCCTTTCTGTTCACCCGCGTTGGCCTGGCAGGCGCCGACATGGGCGCCTGTGCGCTGTTGCCCCGCATGATTGGCCAGGGTCGTGCTTCCGAATTGTTATTCACGGGCCGTGCCATGACGGCGCAGGAAGGTTTGCAGTGGGGATTTTTCAACGCGCTGCATGAATCAAGTGATCTTCTAGCAGCCGCCAAAAAACTGGCGCATGAGCTGGCCAGCGGCCCAACTTTTGCGCACGGCATGACCAAAACCATGCTGCACCAGGAATGGGCGATGACGTTGGACCAGGCGATTGAAGCCGAAGCGCAGGCCCAAGCGATTTGCATGCAAACGCAGGACTTTACGCGGGCATATGAGGCGTTTTCAGCCAAGCAGAAACCTGCATTTGAGGGAAATTAAATGTCGCCGTACACCCAGCATTTGGCGTTGCCGTTTTTTGACGACGTCCACCGCTCGCTTGCCGATGGCTTGGTCGGGTGGGCGGCCGTACAGCACGTCGATGAACTAGATGACCGCGCTGCGTGCCGCGAATGGGTACGACTCTTAGGCGATGCGGGCTGGTTGCGCTACTGTGTGCCTTCTAAGTTTGGCGGTGCATTGCCGAAACTGGATTCGCGCGCACTGGTGATCGTGCGCGAAACGCTGGCTTTTCACTCGCCGCTGGCTGACTTTGCCTTTGCCATGCAGGGCTTGGGCAGCGGCGCCATCACGCTGGCTGGCACAGCAGCCCAACAAGCTGCTTACTTACCGCATGTAGCCAGCGGCAAAAAGATTGCGGCTTTTGCCTTGAGCGAAGCAGATGCAGGATCAGACGCTGGCGACATGACGACAAGCGCCGTGCAAACCGACAATGGCTGGGCCATTAACGGCAGCAAAACCTGGATTAGCAATGGTGGCATTGCCGATTTTTATGTGACGTTTGTGAAGACTGACGCCGATGCAGGCACGCGCGGTATCACGCCTTTTATTGTTGATGCCAGCACGTCAGGGTTGGACACCAGCGCGCATATAGCCGTGATGGCACCGCACCCACTGGCCACACTTGAATTCAAAAATTGCCTTGTGACTGATGCAAGTCAACTTGGTGAGTTGAACGGCGGCTTCAAGCTGGCCATGAAAACACTGGACATCTTTCGCGCATCAGTTGCAGCAGCTGCTTTGGGCATGGCGAGGCGTGCGCTTGCTGAGGCAGTGAGCTATTCAAAGCAGCGCAACATGTTTGGCGGCAAGCTGGCGGACTTTCAACTCACACAAGCAAAGCTGGGGGAAATGGCGGCGCTGGTTGATGCGGCGGCGCTGCTGACTTACCGTGCGGCTTGGCTGCGCGATGAAGGTGAGCGGACCGGCAACGTTGCTCGCGTTACCTCTGAGGCAGCAATGGCCAAAATGACGGCTACAGAAAACGCGCAGCGCGTGATTGACATGGCGCTGCAAATGCACGGTGGGCTGGGCGTGAAGGTGGGTACCAAGGTTGAAAGCCTGTACCGAGATATTCGCTCTCTGCGTATTTATGAAGGGGCAACTGAGGTGCAGCAACTCATCATTGGAAAGGCACTGCTTAAGTCATGACCTCTTCAAACTCTGCACAGACTGATCGCTTTGTTCATGACCGTTTGCCACCTAGTGAGCAACGTGCAGAGATGCGGTATGACCTGCCAGAGCTGAACATTGCCAAACAAGCTAATTTGGTGGATGTGCTGTTTGCCCAGATTGAACTACGGGGTTTGATGGACAAAGCGTTTTTACGCTCCGACAAGATCACGTTGACTTATGCGGATGCCAATGAACGCATCAACCGCATTGCTCAGGTACTGACTGAAGAACTTGGCTTGATACCCGGCAACCGCGTGCTGCTGCGCGGCGGTAATTCCATCGGCATGGCGTTGGCCTGGCTGGGTGTGGTCAAAGCCGGGTTGATAGCGGTGGCCACCATGCCGCTGCTACGCGCCAAAGAGCTGGGTGAAGTGATTGAAAAAGCGCAGATCAGCTTGGCACTGTGCGATGCCACGCTGGTGGATGAGCTGAACATCGCCAAAGCGCAAACACAAACGCTTCAAACGGTTGTGCTTTTCAACCTGATGAACGAGCCAGGGTCGCTCGCAGTTTTGTCTGCGCAGAAAGACGGCAACTTCATACCTTGCTTAACTTCTGCCGACGACGTCGCCCTGATGGCCTTCACATCAGGCACTACCGGTAAACCCAAGGCAGTCGTACACACCCACCGCGACGTGCTGGCCGCCTGCCAAGCCTGGCCGCGCCATGTGCTTGAGGCTACGGCTGACGACATCGTGATGGGCTCACCGCCGCTGGCTTTTACTTTTGGCCTGGGCGGTTTGCTGCTTTTCCCTTTTGCGGCAGGTGCGTCTAGCTACTTCCCGTCCATTCCGTACACGCCTGAAGCGATGGTCAAGCTGATCAATGAAACACGCGCGACGATTGTTTACACAGCACCTACTTTTTACAGGCAAATGGCCCCGTTCGCCAAGCCGATCGGCATGCCCTCGCTACGCATCTGCGTAAGTGCCGGCGAGGCATTGCCAGACGCAACGCGGCAGCTCTGGAAAGAAGCTACGGGCATTGAAATGCTCGACGGCATTGGTGCGACTGAGATGTTCCATATTTTTATTTCCAGCAAACCAGCCGATGTGCGGCGCGGCGCCATCGGCAAGGTTGTGCCGGGCTACACCGCCAAAGTGGTGAATGACGACGGAATTGAAGTACCTTTGGGAAGCTTGGGCAAACTCGCGGTTGTCGGGCCAACGGGTTGCAAATACCTGGACGATGCACGTCAAGGCAAGTATGTGAAAAACGGCTGGAACTACCCCGGCGATGCCTTCACCCAAGACGCAGACGGCTACTTTTTTTACCAGGCTCGTGATGACGACATGATCATCACATCAGGCTACAACGTGGGTGGGCCAGAGGTTGAAGATGCACTGATGCAGCACGCGGCAGTGGCTGAATGCGGCGTGGTTGGCATGCCAGATGATGAGCGCGGCATGGTGGTGAAGGCGTTTGTAGTGCTCAAGCCAGGCGTTGAGGCAACCGACGCCAGCGTGAAGCTGCTTCAAGACCATGTGAAGTCAATGCTCGCACCTTTCAAATACCCACGCCAGATTGAGTTTGTAAGCAAACTGCCGCGCACCGAAACCGGCAAACTGCAACGCTTTAAATTACGCAGTACACAGAACATAGCGCCATAAAAAAGGACGACAACTATGAAAAAACTCCAACCACCCGACTGGGCAGAACCTAAAGGCTATGCCAACGGCGTTATGGCGCGCGGCGCGTTGATTTTTGTGGGTGGTCAGATTGGTTGGAACGCGGCTCAAGTATTTGAAAGCGATGACTTCATCGCGCAAACTCGGCAAGCCTTGATCAATATTGCCGCCATACTCAACGTAGGCGGCGCTGGCCCCGAGCACATGGTGCGTATGACTTGGTTCGTGACCGACAGGGTTGAGTACAACGCTAGGCTAAAAGAGCTCGGCGGCGTTTACCGAGAAGTCATGGGTAAAAACTTCCCCGCCATGACATGCGTGGAAGTATCTGGACTTGTAGAGGAACTTGCCAAGATTGAGATTGAGGTGACAGCAGTGTTGCCCGACTGACCTGACTTGAAATTTGCCTAGATAGAGCCTACAACAGCTGTTTTTATGCGAGCATTATTCGTTTTTGCCAATGAATACGGGCGCGAGCTGCTACTAACTAAATAGCGTAGCGGGTATTTAGCGCGCCACACCTGTGACTTCAATCGTCACTCTGCGATCGTCTTGCAGGCACTGAATAAGCGCTGCACGGTTTAATTTAAAACCGCAACCTTGGCTGACAGGTAAGGCTTTACCTTTGCCTGCTGCGTTAAAAGCGCTGGCTTTCACACCCAACGATTCGAGGTAGGTCTGCACCGTTTTCGCGCGAGCAAGTGAAAGCGTGTCGTTGTATGTGTCCGAGCCTAACCTGTCGGTGTACCCAACAACGCTAACGCTCTGTATGGTCTGATAGGCCTTCAAACGTTTGGCAACATCCGCCAAACGCTGTTGGCCACCGGCAGTCATGTCTTGGCTACCTGACTTGTCGAATTTAAAGAGCGTGTCGGTTAACAACACGTAGGTTTCGCGGCTCACTACACCCGGCTGTACTGGCACAAGCGCCTGGGTTGGAGCTGCTGCAGCGACCAGTGCCGTTCCCTTTGGCACAGCGCAGCTATCAGCTTCAAGCTTGGCCTGGCGCAAGCCGTCTTCAACCATTTGCACGTGTGGCGTAGCTTGCCGCCAGCCGGTTTGCTGCTCGGCGTGGCCAGCGCGCACCAATCGCACTTCGGCGCAAGCCACTGTCTTAGCATTGCAGGCTAACGTTGCTGACTGATTTTTGTAGGCAGTGAGCTGGGCCCACAAGTCTTCACGCAACTTGGTACTGCGGGCTACTAAAGGTGTGTCGAAACCAACTTTGGCGGCTTTGTCGCCTTCCAGAGCTTGGGCAATCTTTGCCGCTTCAGTCAATGACTCTTCGATGTAACCTGAACGGTCGTTTTAGTGGTACTGCGTTTTGGCGGTGTCTAACCAGCACTGCGCCTTGGCTAGTGGGTACGAGTTTTGTGGAACACCTGATTCGTTGAGCTTGCGCAGCCGCAGCTGCAGTGCTTCGAGGGCGCTCCGGTCGCCCAAAATTCGCTCTTCAGTGATGCGGGCAAGCTGAGGAGTGACACCAGTGGCTTGCGCGGCTGGGCCTGGTGCTTCGTTTTTTGAAGCCATTGAGCCGCACCCAGCCATGGCAAAAGCGGCGACCAGTGCAAGAAAAACGCCAGTGGGCTGAGTGTTAAAGCGGGTCATAGTCGTCCTAATCACGGTGTAGGTGAAACCGCGCTCGGGTTAAGTGTCTTGTTGATAGAGGAGTCGTTTTTGCGAAAGATATCTTCGTCAAACTTGTAACGCAGGCCAAAAACCCAACCGCGGTTGGTGTAGTCATTTCCCGTCAGCCCTGCTGCCGTACCTGAAGAGGCAAAACCGCGCCAGTTGTAGCCTAGGGTTGCGTAGAGGTTGTCCATCAAGATATAGCCAACTTCTAACCCATAAGCGTACTGCCTGTCGCCGCCCGAGCCCTGCAGAACTGAAAAGATACCGCCAACTGACCATTTGTTGGTGACGTCGTACGTTGCCCGCGCACCTACGAGCTGAGCGCGGTAGCTGTCGTTAACAGTGCCCAACAGCACCTCGTTGACATTTTTATAGGCAAAACGGCCAGACAACCACCAGACGCGGCTAGGGTGATAGTTACCGCGCACGCTGATGATGTCGGTCTGGCTGTCTGTTTGGGATGCGGGCGTCGCGTCGCGTTCATTTCTGCGCTCGTACAAACCCAAAGCGTCAAACTTGTTGTTGTCTACCGGTCGATAGGCAAATCCAACCTGGAAACGGCTTTGGGATTTGTCAGAGCCTAGTGCATTACGCGGCTTGATGATACTGGCGTACTCTCGGGCAAGCAAAGTCCAGTCGCTGTCTAGCTTACGAGCGACGCCCGCAGTAACAAGCCAGTTAGTGTTGTTAGTATCTTCTCGCCACTCGACGCGGCCAGATGACTTCCAAATGGCGCTTGCCGTGTATTCTAGGCCTACGCCGATGGCATTCGCATTACCGGTGTTACTGGCGAGTCGTTCTGCATTGGTCGTCAGGCGCAGGCCTTCAGCTAATCGCCAACCGTTGCGCAGGCCTAGCGCGCGCTGAATTTCTTTACCGGAAGCCGCATCGCGCAGGCGGTACTCAGAATACAGCGAGCCATCTTCCATGTACTGGGTGTCGAAGCCGACCGCAAATGAATCACTCACAGGACCGGTACCTAAACCGTAAGCGCCGCTGTATTGCGCGCTGCGCTCGTAGCGGCTGTAAAGCCTAGTTTTTTCGGACACCCGCAAGTCAGCCGCTAGCCGATACATATTGGAGTTGTTTGAGCCGAACTCTCGTTGCGTGTCTGCGGAAAGATTCAGCTTGTCAGTAGCCGCCCAGCGCACGCCCAGTTTATACAGAGTAGCGGGGTCAGTTCCGCTCACGTCTTGAAGCTCGCCATCAACTGTCAACGACTCAGTGATTTTGTACGACGCGCGAACAAAAATGGCGGTGCGGTCAAGACTGGTTGGCGTAGCAGCTACTGCGTTGACGCCAACATTGCAAAGCACAGGCAATCCAGTGGCAGGATCAATTGATTGATTGCCTACTTGGCTAATGCCAAAACCTGTGTTGTACCCGGCAATGGAGCCGGCGGACGTAGTCGGTACACCCGTTCCGTTCGAACAATTGGTCGTGGTGCTCTGAGCCAGGCTCACACTGTTTTGAACAACGCGCCGCACACCACCACCGATGGTCAGGCGGTCGGTGATTTTTAAATCGATTCCCAACGCGCCTTGCTCGTTGCGGCTTCCAACAATACTGTCTTTTGAAGTCAATAGCTCGCCTGAAAAGCTCAATTTTTCGGTCGCGCGGTAGGCGCCCGTTAAACCGATTTCAGTTTTACCGCCAGTGACACCTGCAGATGGATTATTGAAGTCTTCACTAGATTTCAACCCATAAGCTCGGTAGCGCAAATCGTCATCTGCATGCCTGATTTCAAGCTTGGCCGCATTGCCGTCAAACTGACCTGATTTGCCAGCAAAGTTTGAACTGACGTTGCTGTTAAAGCCACTCGCCGCGCTGTTCACTACGCTGCTTGTGCGGGCAACTTCGGCAATCAGCTCTGTATTTTTTCCTACTTTAAGCGACAGGTTTGCGCCAAGCACCTCGTAGGGAGCTGCGGGATTTTCATCGCGCGCGCCAGCCACCCCGACGGTTACTGCGTTGTTAATCTTGATGCTCGCGTCGGCACCATAAACGAAGTATTTATCTCCGCCCTGCTCAACCTCATATACAACACGGATTGAAATGGGATTGAGCTGGTCGTCAAAACTTGGAACAGGGGCACGAAAAAGAATCTTGCCTGAAAAAGGCTCAAATTCGTAGTCTAGATTTCTGGATACCGGGGTGACTTTGATGATGTTTGTTGGCCTGAACCGGTCACGCGTAATGACATCGATTTTTTCGGAGCCACTGACGCCGTTAGGGTTGGACACTGAATACGGACCGGATACACCCCTGGCGGGGAACTCGTCGGTAATTTGGCGGTAGTTCTGCTGAGCCGCGAACACATTGGCGGTCACGTTATCAACTTCATATCGCCCGCGCACACCGTTGAGGGATCGGCTGTATTGGCTTAAGGTTCTTGCCGGATTATTGTCTGCAGTGGTGTAATCGCCAAACAAGAAGTAACTGAGCTTGTTATCAATGCGGACGTACAACTTACCTGAGCTTTGCGCATCCACACCACGAATGCTCGAATCGCCATAGACCGGGTAGAAGGCGTTCGGGTCAACGTCTTGAAACAGCTGCCTGCGAGTGTCTTTGTCTGAGTCATAGGCAAGCGTAAGAAGGTATTCACCCTTAACTTTGCCTTTCAGATAAACAGCCGCCCTTGCGCCGAATTTACTGCTGCCGCCGTTGAACTCTTTGGTGAAGCCTTTTAGTTCATTGTCAAACCCGTCGTTTTCGCGCACGGGGATAATTTGGCTAGGGTCGAACTTATCAGACCGCAAGCGACCTTCTATAAGCCCGACTGCGATAAATTCGCGTAAATCCGGTACGTAGCGAACAACAACTTTCTCAACGGCACCCTTGACGGAGACGCGCAACGTCACCGGATCCGGTTTGAACGGGGCAATTAACTTAAACGACAGGACTCCGTTCTTGACGAGTTGCTGCGTGCCCGGCGTTATTCGGTCGATATCGCCGCGATCAGCGCCCGACTCAGGAGTCAACCTCCCAGGCAATAACACTCGGGCGCCGCCGTCAACTTCAATGGTTACTTCCGTCTCACCAGCGACTAGCTGGCCTTTATTGTCTAAAAGACGCAGCTGCACCTGAGCGGCAGTGATGCCATCAGCTGGCAAATTTTCGCCGCTTACTTTCAACTCAATTTTGTTAACGGGCGACGTTATGCGGTCAAGAAACGATGAGAACGGTCGGGGGCCAATGCCTTGTTGTCCGCCAGTCTCGAATAATGATTTAGTCTCAGGCAAGTCTGCGCTGGTGGTGTTACTGGCGGGCTGCGCAAGGGCAAAGCCGTGCGCCAGAACTATGGCGATCGCTAGCGGCGTTCGGCGAAGATTGGTCACAATTAAAAATCGAGCAGGTTTCATGAATTTCATCTCACGCTCGGCGTGCCGGTGGGCACTGCATTTGGCTGGCGAGTGGCTGGCAATATGGGCTGCGGAACTTCACCCGTTCGGTTACCAATACTCAACGGCGTAGCGCGTTCCAGCTCAGGAACATTCACGCCTCCTTGCGCTCGGCGAGCTTTGACCTGATCTAGCACCTCTGGACTGCAGGACCCCTCGATAAAGTCAGCGCGTGCCAACTCTCCGCCCTTCAGATCAACAAACAGACTGTCCCCAACACCAGCATTTCGATTGCTAGATGGAACCAACCGTGAGCCCAGCGGCAGTGTAGTGCGATCGACTTTGACCACATGCGTCTGCGATTTAACACCGCAAATGCTGTATTTGCCTTCTGAGTCGGTAACAACAAAAGTTCCGTCTAGCATGACCAACCTAACGCCGGGGATACCCAACTCGCGGCTGCCGCCAACGTTGTTCTGAACCGCATTTCCATCGCAATCTACGTATACCTTGCCAATGATGCAGCCTTCGTTGCTGAACACGCCGCCTTGCACTGTGACCTTAAACAATGCGGTGTTCGACCGCACTGGCGCAATCACAGTTGCACGATTGATACCGTCGCCCTGCTGCGCACCAACCCCAACTCTCACGAAGTAGGTCAACTCAGCCGTCGCCTGTGGCGCGATAGTGCCAATGTCGAACACGAGATCTCTCCCCACTCCGCCTGAAGGATTTGCTACTGCCACGCCGGCAAGGCGAGCAGTTTCCAATATGTAACGGAAGCCTGCAGGTAGTAAGTCGTTGAGCTTGATATTCGTAATTGGGCCAACCGTGGTGTTTCGAATTCGAATCGTGTACTGGACGGAATCACCTATTTCAGCTACCGCCTTATTACCAGTCTTGCTGACCAGCAACGCGCCTGACACCAAAATAGGATCTAGCGGAATATTGTTATGGATGACTTCTTGGAATCCGACAAAGCTAAATTTAAGCCGCAAGAAATACTGCGTACCGGCGCCTCCCGTCAGGCCAACTATCGGCGTCGCTCCGTTCACACCAACCGGAGGGCCACCCGCCTGGGAGTCAGGTTGCACTTTAGTGGTGCCAGCCACTGCCGTGTACAAACCTTGATCTGGGGCTACACCGCCTTGAACCGCCTGTGGCGGAAGGTGAGTCGCGGGAGGTGTTACAACTAGCGTAAAGTCGCCGCCAATCGCTGGACTAACCGCGTTAGGTCCTGACGTTTGGAAGAAGAACTGGTATATGCCGTTTGGACCCGTAACGCGCACATCTGAACCACCAAGAATATTCGCAGGGCTAAAGCCGGGTGGGCCAATTAACCGCACCGTTGCTCCCTCAAT
Organism: Polaromonas sp.; assembly: GCA_031417695.1. Classification (GTDB taxonomy): domain Bacteria; phylum Pseudomonadota; class Gammaproteobacteria; order Burkholderiales; family Burkholderiaceae_C; genus Polaromonas. The sequence continues at coordinate 949 of JANOWB010000332.1, read as the reverse complement.
CGGCTTTCTTGTTACCGAGTCGTAAACCACGCCGCTTGGATCCAACGGGAGGTTTTGCTCCCACACGTTATCGCCAGCATATAAAGTTACGTTATTGATCGACGTATCAACTGGAGTTGTTGGTCCAGGTACGATTGCGACCGTGAGTGAATTGGTACCAGTTGACGGGTTTCCAAATACTTCTGTGACTGCTCTTTGGTTGAATGGGGTACCGAAAATCGCGTTACCGGATCCATCGAAGAATCTCACGCTATAGCCGGATCCGGGTGGCAACCCAGTGATTTTGTAGCGCCCATCAGGACCCGTGAATGCGGAACCAATCACTACCGTAGAGGTACCCGTCGTTCTGACGACTTCGGCTCTAAAATTTGCCAAAGGCAGATCAACGCCTGGATTAAATATTTTGTCGCGGTTAACCTCAAGGAATACTTGGCCGCTCAAACTTGCATTGTTGACTACTACCAGCAGGTTCAACGGTGCTACCGATATATTGTTGGTGGTTGTACTTTCTGCCGTGGTTGTGGCCACAGTGCTGGTCACAACGTAAGTACCAGTGATGCCCGGAGTACGGAATGTAAACGTGAAGCTAGTAGTCACGCTCGGATTGACAGTTCCTAGCCCTGCTAGCGTAGGCGGAAATACGATGACCGGGAAGCCGGCCACAGTCGCAGTGCTTGCACCTGCGGGCAGGCTTTGAACCTGAACCCCAATCGGCAGTGTGACAGTGCCCGACACGCCCAGAGCGGGGGACGGCCCAATATTGGCAAAACTAACGGTTCCGGCGACAACCACACTAGCAGACACGGTTGAAGGAACGGTAACAACAGTCGCGACGTCGGCCAGCGCGGTCAGCGCGGTCGCGGCCGTGGCGGTGTTGTTGGCGGGGTTGGAGTCCGCCGTCGTGGTCGTGACCACGCCGTTGAACGTCTGCACGGTCAGGCTGCCCGCT
>JANOWB010000331.1:0-8896 GCA_031417695.1 Polaromonas sp. | reverse complement strand
GCTTGCCTGTGGGGCGTGAACGGCCTGAAGAAAATGTTGGGCGCTGACGACTCACTTGACGTATTTGGCATTCACGGTATTGGCGGTATTTTGGGCGCCATTTTGACCGGGGTTTTCAACTCACCGTCACTCGGCGGCCCTGGCTACGTGGCTGACTGGGTCACTGTGACCATGGTGACTGCTGCTGACTACTCCATCGTGAGCCAAGTCTGGGTGCAAACCAAAGCTGTGCTGATCACCGTCGTGTGGTCGGGCGTAGTGTCATTCATTGCCTACAAGACTGTTGACCTGACCATCGGCTTGCGTGTCAACGAAGAAGACGAACGCGAAGGCCTGGACATCACGTCACATGGCGAAACCGCTTACAACCGCTAAGCCACAGCGCGTCAATGGCGCGTAGAAACCAAAAAGCCCGCAGACTGCAAGGTCTGCGGGCTTTTTTCATTGTTTTAGAGCATTAAATCAGGTTGTAGCCCAATAAATTTGGGCGCGCGCAGCTATATAAAACATAGCGTTTTAAGGCTCATTCTTAATGCTAGGATGCATTCAAAGCAAGCGATTTGAAAAGCAACCCACCGGTTTATCTATGCACTGGCAAGCCCTCACCCCTCAGACTTACGCGCTCGGCGAATCGCCGTTTTGGCATCCTGTTGAGCAAATGCTGTACTGGGTCGACATTCCCGGCCAGCACATCCACCGCTGCAATGTGTTTATGGGTAATGTTGAAAGCTGGGCCATGCCGAGTGAGCCTGGCTGCATGGCGCCAGCTGAATCCGGCGGCCTGATTGTGGCGCTGCGCGACGGCATTTACCGGGCGCGCAGCTGGGGCGGGGAATTGGTCAAGCTGGCCGATGCCCTGCACGACACCGCCACCACCCGTTTTAACGACGGCAAGGCTGACCCGGTGGGGCGGTTTTGGGCGGGCACGATGTTTGAGCCCCGCACCGCCGCTAACGCGCAACTGTTTACGCTGAACGGCGCGGCGCTTGAGGCAAAAGTCAGCCACGCCACCATTGCCAACGGCTTGGCCTGGTCGCCTGACGCTAAAACCATCTATTGGGCCGACACGCCCACCCACACCGTGCGCGCTTGGGACTGGGACGCTAGAGCCAACCTGATGAGCCGCGAACGCGTTTTCAAACAGTGGCCGGGCAAGCCAGCAGCCTGGCAATTCGGGCAAGACGGCTACGGTGGCTATGGCGGTCGGCCCGACGGCGCGGCGGTAGATGTTGAAGGCAATTACTACGTTGCCATGTTTGAAGGCGCACGCATTTGCAAGCTGTCGCCCACAGGCGTGGAACTGGCCAGCATTGCCGTGCCGGCCCAATGTCCCACCATGCCCTGCTTTGGTGGCGACGATTTAAAAACGCTGTACGTCACCACGGCGCGTTACAGCCGAAGCGATGCCGAGCTGCACGCCTACCCACAGTCAGGCTGCGTGTTTTCAATGCGTGTTGAAACACCCGGGCTACCGGTTAACTTCTTTCGCAACTAAAAACCGCGATAACCCGCGATTACTCAACACCATATCCATCCATCACCGTAAATAACCGAACAAAGGTTGTTCAAAAAATTCACAGGGGCTGCCCAGCCAGCCGCGTACCATTGGACAATGGTTTCAAGCACAGATTTCGTCCCGGCAGCGATTGATCGCATTCGCGCAGCAGCAGCCAGCGGCAGCAAGCTGCGCATACGCGGCGGCGGCAGCAAAGACTTTTACGGCGAAACCCTGCAAGGCGACATCCTGGACACGACACCGCTTAGCGGCGTCATCAGCTACGAGCCAAGCGAGCTGGTTATTACTGCGATGGCAGGCACGCCATTGGCTGAGCTGGAGGCATTGCTGCTGGCGCAAGGCCAATGCCTGCCGTTTGAGCCACCTCACTTTTCCTCCAACGCGACGGTAGGCGGCATGGTCGCCGCTGGCTTAAGCGGCCCCGCCAGGGCCAGCGTGGGCGCCGTGCGCGACTACGTGCTGGGCGTCAAACTCATTAACGGCAAGGGCGAGCATTTAACCTTTGGCGGCCAGGTGATGAAAAACGTGGCCGGCTACGACGTGTCGCGCCTGATGGTGGGCGCCATGGGCACGCTGGGGCTGCTGGTTGAAATCAGCATCAAGGTACTGCCAATTGCCCCGCTTGAGGCCACGCTAAAGTTTGAAATGACCCAAGCCGAGGCACTGCAAAAGCTCAACGCCTGGGGCGGCCAACCCCTGCCACTTAACGCCAGCTGTTGGCTGAGCGAAGGCGGCATTGGCACGCTGTACTTGCGCTTGCGGGGAGCAAAGGCGGCGGTGGAGTCTGCTTGCGCAAAACTGGGCGGTCAAAAAATTGAAAACGCAGCTGCCAGCGCCGACTGGCAACGGGCCAGAGACCAACAATTGCAGTGGTTCACCGGCCGCAGTGCTGAGCACGACTTGTGGCGCCTGTCGGTGCCGCAAACCACACCGCCGCTTGATTTGCCCGGCCTGCCGTTACTTGAATGGCACGGCGGCCTGCGATGGCTGCAGGCAGCGCCCGACAGCGCTGAGCAGCTGCGCCAAGCTGCATCCGCACACGGCGGGCACGCTACGCTATTTGTAGCTGCTGGCGCCCGAAAAACAAGGGCTACAGCCCGATTTGATGCCTTAAAACCGCCGCTAGACCGAATTCACCGCGAATTAAAGCGCGAGTTTGACCCTGCCGGTGTGTTCAACCCCAATCGCTTGTCCGCCAATTGGTAAATCAATAAATTGGTGAAAAAGGCTTACAGATCATGCAAACCAATTTAGCGCCAGAGTTTAAAAACACGGCCGAAGGCCAGGAAGCCGAAGCCATTTTGCGCAAGTGCGTGCACTGCGGCTTTTGCACGGCCACTTGCCCCACTTATCAACTGTTGGGTGACGAGCTTGATGGCCCGCGTGGCCGCATTTACCTCATCAAACAAGTACTGGAAGGCCACGCGCCTACCCGCAAAACGCAGTTGCATTTAGACCGTTGCCTGACCTGTCGCAACTGCGAAACGACCTGCCCCAGCGGCGTGCAGTACGGCCACCTCATCGACATTGGCCGCAAGCTGGTCGACGAAAGAGTAGAACGGCCGCTGGCTGAAAAAGCTGTGCGCTGGGCGCTTAAGGAAGGATTGCCTTCGCCGCTTTTCAAGCCCGCCATGGCGGTGGGCCAAGCGGTGCGCGGGTTGCTGCCTGCGGCAATAAAAAGCAAGGTGCCCGCCAAGCGGCCATCAGGCGCGATGCCCACTGGCAACCACGCCCGCAAAGTGCTCATGCTGGAAGGCTGCGTGCAGCCCGCCATGTCGCCCAACATCAATTCAGCTACTGCACGCGTGCTCGACGCTGCAGGCGTGCAAGTGGTGGTGGCTAAAAAAGCCGGTTGCTGCGGCGCAGTGAAGTTTCACCTCAACGACCACGACGGTGCCAAGAACGAAATGCGCCGCAACATCGACGCGTGGTGGCCACATGTTGAGGCAGGTGATGAGCCGGGTGTGGAGTCAATTGTGATGAACGCATCAGGCTGCGGCAGCATGGTCAAAGACTACGGCCATGCATTACGTGATGATCCGCAGTACGCCGCCAAGGCCGAACGCATCAGCGCGCTCACCCGTGATTTGAGCGAGCTGCTGCCTGATTTGGTTGCGGTACTCAGGCCCAAAGTAACAGCCAAAGCCGGTCAAATCGCCTTTCACCCACCGTGTACTTTGCAACACGGCCAGCAATTGCGCGGCGGGGTAGAGCAGCACCTGGGCGCGCTGGGCTTTAATGTCAAAACTGCTAGCTGCGAAGCGCATTTGTGCTGCGGCTCGGCAGGCACGTACTCGGTGCTGCAACCCAAAATTGCGTACGAGCTGCGCGACCGCAAGCTTCGCAACTTAAGCGAGATGAAACCCGATGTCATCGTGTCCGCCAACATCGGCTGCATCACGCATCTGCAAAGCGGCACGGCCACGCCGGTGCGGCATTGGGTTGAAGTGCTCGACGACGCACTGCTTTCAAGTTAATCGACACGCTACTGACACCACGCTGTCAGTAGCCCCCCAGCATGATCAAGGCTCCTTCAACAAAACAGGGGTCTTTCATGAAAAACGCTAATACTTGGTTTGAAATCGGTACCGCCAATTTGAAAAACGCCACCGCGTTTTACAAAGCGGTTTAGGCGCGCACGATGCGGCTTGAAAACATGGGGCCGTCGGAAGACGCTGTGTTTGTCTACGACGAGACGGCATACGGCACGGGCGGTGCATTGATGTGCGGACCCACAGCGCCTAAGCCGGGCGCTGCTGGCACCTTGATTTATCTGGACGCATCGCCTTCGCTTGACGCAGCATTGGCGCGGGTCACCAAAGCAGGCGGGCAAATCGCCGTGCCGCGCCAGGCCTTGCCACCGGGAATGGGTTTTTTCGCGCACATCACCGACCTTGATGGCAACCGGGTTGGCCTGCACTCGCTGGCGTAAACCCGCGGGTTATCGGCGTCTGCGCCTAACAACACTGAACAATTTTCTTCGGGCGATAGAGTGTCGACGTGTTTTAACCGGGGTGTTCTTTTCGATCTACCCGCCAAACAGTTAGTCAAGCGAAAGGCTGCCACTCAAATAATGGCGCTGGCAAATAACATCTGAACTAATTAAACTGAGACTCGATTAAATACAGGATGAAAAAATGAATGGACATAGAAAACTACTCATCTTTGCGCTAAACGAATTGCTCGCAAAAAAACTAGTCTCGCTAGACGACCCCGGCAATTTTGCTAATGAAGATGGACATCTATTTATCGATATAGCTGGACAGCCCAGCGTAGTTAATTGGTCGTCCATCAGCGGTGGTGAATTGAGACTTTCAGTATGGTGGAAGTACGATCATTTACGGCACCCTCAAGCGAATCTGCTGGGCAACGAATGTGAAAAATTTACGAGTCCAGAACCGCTCGCGAAAGAACAGCACTATCCAAAATTTGTTGGAGCGTTTGGTACCGGTTGGGTAGAGCGACGAACAGGCAAATGGCTGCAAGGAATGGATGGCGTAAACTTGCACTCGGTCTATACGAGGCGTGGCGAGAAGACTGCTTTAGATGCAATCCCGACACCAGTTCCAAACGGATTTGATGCCGAAGGAAAATTTTTTAGCTAATAGAAATTTTCGGAGGAAGCAAGCAGTTGAGTCGCTGTTTTTGGCGACAGTAATAAATGCAATCGACGATAAATCAAGGATGCGCCGCGCCGACCGCCTTTTTCAGCTGGTTTAGCTCATACGTGGCCGCAGACTTAGTACGGTTGCGTACCTCGCTGAACGGCTGTCTGTGACCAGCCGCACCATCTATCGCGACGTGGCAGACTTGCAGCACCAGGGCGTGCCGATTGAAGGCGAGGCGGGTGTCGGTTACCGGCTGGGGTCGGGGTTTGATTTGCCGCCGCTGATGTTCACGCAAGAAGAAGCCAAGGCACTGGTGGTGGCAGTGCGCGTGGCGCAAATTGGTTTAGATGCAGGCTTGGCGGCCGACGCTGAACTTGCGCTCAGCAAAATCTTGTCGGTGCTGCCCACCGCTGCGCGAGCCGCTGCCGAAAGCCAGGCCGTTTACGCGCCGCTAAACGTAATGACCGGTTTGGACGCCGCCACCAGCCAGCGCTTGCAAAGCCTGCGCGAGGCAGTGCAAGCCCAGCGCAAAGTACACATCACGTACCAGGACCCGAAGGGCATGAGCAGCAAGCGCACGGTTCGCCCGCTAGGTTGCTTTTACTGGGGCAAAGTGTGGACGCTGGCGGCGTGGTGCGAAGAGCGGGACGACTTCCGCAATTTTCGGGTGGACCGAATTCAAAGCAGCAAAGTGCTCGAGGCCGGCTTCAAACAAGAAGCGGGCAAAACACTTGCCGACTTTTTGCGCAAGGTCGGCGCGCCGCCGCCGTCAAGCCGATAAATCAAAAGCGTTGATCAAACCCAAGGCTGCACTAACTCTTCAGCCGCAAACGCTTTCATCACCGCAGGCCTTGCCAGCAGGCGTTGCAAGTACGGCCCCAAGTGTTGCCGCGCCCGTGCAGGCGGCGAGTCAAAGTTGCGCGTCCAGCGGCACAACATCAGCGTGTACGCATCAACAGCAGAATAGTTTGCGCCCAGCAACCACGGCGCCGCATGCGATTTGCTGTGCTTGGCCAGCTCATCATCAAGCTGGTCAAGCAGCAAGCCCACTTTGACTTCAGAGTGCGCCTTGACTTGTGACACGCCCGACACATTGCCCGAATTGACCCACCGCTCAGGGTAAAAGTAAGTGATCAAAGTAGCCTGCAAGGTGTTCGTCAGCCACATCAGCCACTTGTAAAAATGTGCGCGCTCTGGCGTGCCAAGTGCCGGGGCCAATCCGGCATCCAGGTGCGTGTCGCACAAGTGCAGGCAAATGGCGGCGGATTCGTACAGCACCACATTGCCATCGCTGCGCTTGTCTATCAGTACCGGAATCAGCCCATTGGGGTTGAGCTTTAAGTAGCCCGTCATCTTTTGTGCGTTTTGCGTGCGGTCTACCAACAGCAGCCGGTGCGGCACGCCAAGTTCGTGCAGCAAAATGTGCGGGGCCATCGACGCGGTGCTGGGGTAGTGGTGGAGTTCAATCATCGGGTTATCGTGAATACAAAACAGTCGGGCCGAGCGCACCTATTTTCATAGCTGCTCGCGCCCGTATTAATTGGGCTACAGCCCAATTAGATCGTTTTTTTAGGCCGCCAAAGCCTTCTCAACATCTTTAGCCAGGTCTGCAGGCTTGTCAGTCGGCGCGTAGCGTTTGATGACCTGGCCGTCTTTGCCCACCAAAAATTTGGTGAAGTTCCACTTGATGGCTTTGCTGCCTAAAAGGCCGGGTGCTTCAGCGCTCATCCACGTATACAGCGGGTGCGCGGCGGGGCCGTTGACATCGATTTTGCCCATCATGGGAAAGCTCACGCCGTAGTTGACCTGACAAAACTCAGCAATCTCACCGTCAGCGCCCGGGTCTTGCGAGCCAAACTGGTTGCACGGAAACCCCAGCACCGCCAAACCTTTGCCAGCATACGTTTTGTGCAGCTCTTCCAGCCCGCCAAACTGCGGGGTAAAACCGCATTTGCTGGCCGTGTTGACGATTAAAAGCACCTTGCCTTTGAAGTCGCTTAAAGGCACATCTTTGCCGCTGATGGACTTGGCGTCAAAGTCGTAAATGGTTTTGTCGGACATGACATTAACTTTCTCAGTGATGGAACTTCAGATTTTGCTGCATTCAGGTGGTTTGCGCTTTGTCGCGCTCTGGTGCGAGTGCCGCCAGCAGCGCTGCCAACACAATCAAGCTGCCGCCTATCAACAGTCGCGGCGGGAATTCAGCTGCGTCCAGTAGTGCCGCCGAGCCGCTGGCAAACAAAATTTCTGTCAGCATGATGAGCGCCGTGGTGCTGGCCGCCAAGCGTGCCGCACCGTACTGCAGCGCGAAATTACTGACTAAAAAGGCAATGCTCAACCCAATCAGCACGGGCAGTCCCGCTGTAGCCAGCGCAGGAGCGGGAACGATCTGCTGGCTCATGCCAATCAGCGCCGCAGCGCTAGCTAAAGCTGCACCACCGCCAAACATGGCCAGCATGCGGGCGTCTGCGGGTGTGTCGGCAGATTTGCGCAGCAGCACATTGGTAATGGCAAAACTCAGGCCGCCCATCAGCGCCAGCCAGTCGGGCAAGCTTTGCGGCACGGGCCACGCGGCTTCGGGGGTTTTTAAAACAATCAGCACGCCGACCATGGCCAGGCCCAAGCGCAGTAGCGAAGCACGGGTTGGCTTTTCGCCCAGCAGCAACCAAGCCACCAATACCGACCACGCCGGCATCAAATAAAACAGCAGCACCACCCGCACCACGTCGCCCACCGTCACGGCCCAGTTAAAACCCACATTGGTCAGCCCCGCTGCCAGCACCAGCCACCACAGCTGCGGGTTGGCTGCTATGCCGCGCCAGCTGCTGGGGCGCAGCACCACCATCAATACAAAAATAAGCACATACAGCAGCGCAGTCGACCACAGCGGGTGCAAGCCGTGGCTTTGCAACTGCCGAAAAGGCCACCACGACACACCCCACACCAACGCGTTAGTCAGCAGCGCAATGACGGCCAGGTTGGTTTGATTGGTTGTGGAAGGTTTCATGCTGCGGTATGGTGTGACCCGTTACGGGCTACATCAATTATTGTCTCAGTAAGACATTGCAGGGCGATGAAACAAGGCTAAGTGCTTGTGCCCGCATTAGTGCGCTGACTGACGCGCTGAGCTAATGCGACGTGTCGCTGCGCGCGATGCTCAGCAAGTGTTCAACCTGCTCTTTGTGTTTGATGCAATTGCTTTTGTGCCAGCGGCCAATCAGCCACATATTGCCCGCCACCACCACGCCAAAGATAGTGATAGCGGCAAAGGCCGACAAGCCCATGGCGGTAGACAAGCTGTAGCCCGCGCCCAGCGCCAAAATACAGGCTTGCTCGTTGAAGTTTTGCACGGCAATCGAGCGGCCCGCGCCCATCAGGTTGTGCCCCCGGTGCTGCAGCAGCGCGTTCATGGGCACCACTAAAAAGCCGCCCAGGCCGCCCAGCAGAATTAAAAACGGTGCCGCCACCCACACGTTGTCGATGAAGTTCATCAGAATCACCAGCAGCCCCATGGCAATACCCATCGGTATAACGCGGGTGGCCTGGTCAAGGCGCATGCGCATTGATGCAATGACTGCGCCCACCGCCGTACCAATTGCCACCACACCCACCAGCGACGAGGCTTGCGTGGTGCTGTAGCCCAACGCAGCCGCTGCCCAGGCCAGCACGATGTAACGCAAGTTGCCCGAAACACCCCAAAACAGCGTGGTGGTGGCCAGAGAAATTTGCCCCAATTTGTCACGCCACAAAGCGGCGTTGCAGTTCCAGAAGT
>JANOWB010000330.1:0-10833 GCA_031417695.1 Polaromonas sp. | reverse complement strand
GCCGCTTCGCAGGCCCTGGTTGCCCAGGTAAAACGGCACCACGGCACTCAGTGCTGCTGGCGTGATGCCCAGCGCCTGCAAGCCGGGCAGCGTGCCGCCGGATACGTTGTCGACTTTCATCGCGTCTAAATTGTCGCGGCTCATGATGGGCTCGCCCGGGGCAAGTTCCATCAACGCGGCTTGAATGCGCGCCACGCCATCGGGCAGGCCAATCACGGGTTTGTTGTTGCCGCTGTACAGGCCCGCCATTTGCACCAACTGCTTGAGCGTGAAAACATCCGGGCCGCAGGCTTCATACGTTTGGCCCGCCGTGCTGTTGGGGTCTTCCAGGCATTCGACCAGCGCGCTGGCCACATCTTCGACCCACACTGGTTGAAACTTGGCCGTGCTGCCTGCCAGCGGAATAAACGGCAGCATTTTTTGCAGCGACGCAAAGGTGTTTAAAAATTTATCTTCAGCGCCAAAAATAACGCTGGGGCGCAGTACGCTGACGTCCAGGCCAGAGGCAGCCAGCACCGCCTCACCACGGGCTTTGCTGCGTTGGTACATCGACGGTGCGTTGGCGTCGGCCCCCAGCGACGAAACATGAACCACGCGTTTTTGCCCCGCTGCCGCGCAGGCATTAACCAAAGTTTGCAACAACTGCACATGCGCTTTGTCAAAAGCGGTTTCGCTGCCGTGCAAGATGGCAATCAAATTAACCACGGCATCGTGTTCGGCTAGCAGCGGGGTGAGCGTTGCCGCGTCGTAGGCCGAACCCTCAAGGACGTCGACCATCGGCAGCATTTGCAAATGCGCGGCATTCACGCGGCGGCGGGTCAGCACAGTGGCGCGGTAATCGCCCTCCGCTAACTTTTCACACAAGTGGCGGCCCACAAAACCAGTGCCGCCGAGGATGAGTATTTTTTTCATGAATTTGTTTTACAAGGTTAAATCGTTTTTGCCTGAAAAGGCTTGTTTTAAGCCTCTTTTAGGAATGTTTAGTGCTGTAGCCAAATAAATACGGGCGCTAGCAGCTCCTGAATAAGTAGCAAATAATTTATGCAAAACTATCTTGCAAAGCCTCTTGCGCCAGGGTGTTGATGCTTTTTCCTTTGGCTTGCGCTGCGATAGCGAGTTTTTCGTGCAGCTGCGGGGAAATTCGCAAGTTGAACTTGCCAGAAAAATGGCGCCTTGGCTCAATACCTTTTTCTGCACACACTTGTAGAAAAACCTGTAGCGAGCGTTTGAATTCTGCGCGCAACTCTTTTGGATTTTTGCCATAAAAGTCCGCACCGCCGTTCAGGCCCAGAATCTCGCCCCTGAACATGTCCAAGTCGGCGTCAAACTCAATCGTTGCGTGAAAGTCGTCAATTGTCATGGTGTTCATGGTTCTACTCCGTGTTGTTCGAGCCACTTACGAATGGCTGCTACCGCGCCTTTGTCAGTATTGGGCGAAGGGTGCGGCCGGTGAAAGACCCGCACCTCATTAAACAAGAATACAGAAACGCGGCTACCCGCTCGTTCCTCAATTTCTGCGCCCAGCTCAATGAACAAACCTTCAACATCGCGCCATTGAACATTCCCGCTTGTTGGCCGCGAAAAAACTAATTCAACAATTCGCTGATAGCGTCGCTTCATTTGCAATGGTACCACTTTCAGGTACTGAGTAAGCCGAGCCCATTTGTTAAGACGTTCTCAGTCTCCTTCTACAGCTTCCGCTGGGCTTTTGTGCGCGCGACCGGACAGAGCGAAGTCGTCGCCAGGGTCTGGGCCTTTTCGATACTGGCGGGAAGGCTCTTCGACTTGCCTGTGCACTGCCAGAGTGACCACGGCGCCAAATACCGGAACGAGCCACACCAATGCCATTTGCCAGCGCTTTTGGGGCGGCGTAGACAAGGTGTCCTTGGCGATAAGCAGCGTGGCCTTGACGTTCAAGCCAATCAACACACATGCAACAAACGCGGCGAAAAGAAATTCCATCGTGCGCTACTTTCAAGGCAAGCTGAGCAATGCAACTGATGTAAAAAGTAGAGGTTTTAGACTGAAAAAACTCAATTTGAAGCGAGATTTAAGTCTTTAAACCAATAAATACGGGCGCAAGCAGCTACTAAATAAATAGCAAATATATATCAAGGTAACGTGCGATCAGGCTCGGGCTGGCTGGCATCGCGCGGCGCGACTGTGCCTAGCCGGGCTTTGAGTGATTGCGGCTGGCCGGTCAAAATCGCGGCGTAATTGGTGGTGTTTGACAGCACTTTTTTAACGTAGTCTCTGGTCTCGGCAAAGGGCACGCTCTCGGCCCACACTGCGGCGTCTAGCGTTGGGCTGCCGGGCTGGCCGCGCCAGGTTCGCGGGCGGCCGGGCCCCGCGTTGTAGGCAGCGGCGGCCAGCGCCATAGAGCCTTGCAAGTCATCCAGCACCATTTTTAAATAACCGGTGCCAATGGCAATGTTGGTGTCGCGGTCGGTGATCTGGTCTGCCGTAAAACCTGTCATGCCCAAGCGCCGCGCAGTTTCGCGTGCAGTGGCGGGCATGACCTGCATCAAGCCCGACGCGCCCACGCCTGAGCGTGCGTCCATGATGAAACGGCTTTCTTGCCTGATCAAACCGTAAACATAGGCCGGGTCAAGGCTGATGCTTTGCGCGCGCTTGACCACCGCATCGCGAAACGGCATGGGGAAGCGCTGCGCGAAATCTACTTCGCCCTTGGTTCGCTCGCTGGTGTTGATGCAGCGGTCCCAGATTTGTTTGTCGCACGCAAACTGCGCGGCGGCAAACAGCTCGCGGTCGGTCATGCCGCCAGGCTTTGCCAGGTTGGTGGCGTAGTTCCATTCACGTACGCCTTCGGGCCGCAGACCGATCGCTATCGCGTAAGCAGCTCGGTTCAGCCCGGGGTTTTGGCGGGCAGCTTCTTTTTCTTCGGCGCTTAAGGCGGCGGGCTTGGGCGGCACAGTGATTTTTTGGCCCAGCTCTTCAAGTGCCAGTTGCTCGTAAAACCCGCGCACCGACGCAATTGATTGGTACAGCGCCATCATTTCTGCGCGCTGCGGGCTGGTGGGCTCGGCAGGGGCAGAAGCTGCTGCCGCCGTGGTCGCAATGCTGATGGGCAAGCCGGCGCTGATCGCCTTAGCTTTCCAGTACACCCAAGTTGGCTCCAGTCGGCCCTCGGGGCTCATGGCGTTGATGGCGCTCAGCACGTCTTTGTAGCGCGGCTGGCGGGCTACACGCAACGCGGCGCGCGCTTTCCAGGCCAGCATGTCGTCTGTCAGGTCGGTTTCTTTGGTGACTTTGCCGTAGTAGGCCAGTGCCTCGGTGGCGGGCACTGTGCCCAGGCGGACGGCAGTTTGCTTGCCAACCAGGCCCCACACCCAATTGCGTTCTTCAGTGGTTAATTGACTGCCCCATTTCGCGTCCATCATGGCGGCCGCGCTTTCTGCACCCGACTGGTCGGCGCTGGCCATTTTGACCAGCGCCAGTGTGATCAGCTCTTTGCGGGTGCCGCGAATAGCAACGTTCTTCTCGGTCAAAAATTTGGCGGGGCTGTCGATCAGCTCGTTAACCAGGCCAACGGATTCAGGCGACACGATGGCTACCGCTTCCCGCGCTGCGCGGGGCCGATTGCCTTCCAGTGCCAGCCGCGCTTTTTGCCACACGTCTTGCGCGTTCAGGTTTTTGGTGCCTACCAAGCGCTCGGCTGCGCTGCGGCAGCCATCGTCTGCATCGCGCTGGGCATACCAATTTTTACGAACCTCATCTGACAAGCGGGCATCTTGTGCCGGGTTTTTCAAATGCTCGACCAGCAGCGCGTAGCAGCGCACTTCTTTGTCGTCGTTCATGCGGTAGTTGGGGTGCTCCTGCGCAAACGCAGCCCAGTCGCGGCGCTGGCCGAGCAGCAGCAGCCAGTCGTTGCGAAGGCGGTCTTCAACATAAGTGCCGGGGTAGGCGCTGTAAAACGCTTGCACTTCTTGGCTAGAAGCTTCCGGCAAGCGTGCTTTGAGTTCCCAATACGCGGCGTAGCCTTCAAGCGCGTGGCCTTTGGCTTGGGGCAATAAAGCAGTGAGTTTTTTCTTGTCACCGCGCTTAAAAGCCTGGTTCATTTCGACAATCAGCGCGTCGCCAGTCTGCGATTGCACAGCGGCTGGCCACGCGATAAAAGGAACGATTAGTGCAGTTAGAAAAATTTTAGATAGCATCGAGTCATTATGGACAAAATAAATACCCGCAAAGCCTTGGTTGAACAACGCCTAAACCTGCCCGACCGTTTGGAGCGCGCTGACATGCTGCAACGCGTCATGCGTATCTGGCTATTTAGCCGGCCCGAGCTGGTAATTGGCGCGTATTGGCCCATCAAAGGCGAGTTTGACCCGCTGCCCGCGCTGCACCGCTGGAAGGAAGACGGCGAGCTGCTGGATTCCCCGCAATTGCGGCGCATTGGCCTGCCGGTGGTCGACAAGGTTCATAAAACCTTGAGATTTCACGCCTGGTACCCCGGCTGCCCGATGGAAGAGGACGCCTACGGCATACCGAAACCCAAAGACACCGAAGTGATTGTGCCCACGCTGCTGTTTGTGCCCTGCGTAGGCTACGGGCCGGGCGGCTTCAGGCTGGGTTACGGCGGGGGTTTTTACGACCGCACGCTGGCTGCGCTGGTGCCTAAGCCGTATACCGTTGGGTTGGGCTATACGCATGGTTATTTGCCCGATATGGAGCCTGAGACGCATGACGTGCCGCTGGATGCGCTGCTTAATGACAATGGGGTGGTTTGGCCTGTTTAATGTTTCCCCCACGCTTGCCCACTGCGTGTGGCCGCGGCACCTTGCAGGCCGCCGCTCGCCAGAGGCTTCGCTTATGTCGCCTGTCCAAACCTGCTCAAGCAGGTTCGGAGCCGCAGGCTTCAGCCCCGAGGGGGGCGCTGCGCCTGCGGACTGGCAGAACCAGATCTCCGGCCCCTGCTTGAATTAGGAAAAGACATGTTATCTTCAAGTGTTAAATCGTGCTACAGGCTTTTTAATATCTGCGCGAGCAGCACCTAAATTGATAGCATCTCACTTGTACTCAAGCTACGTCGGAGCTAAAAATATGACCTCTCCATCCTGGATTCTCGATACCGTTCAGTGCAAGTGCTTCGACTCGCGCTTCGTTTGAGGCTGGGAAGTCCCTTTCATCAATTAGTCGTAATGGCAGCCGTTTCCTTGATCGCGCTATCTGACGAAGAATTGGCATTCATTGGTTCGCTCGATCACGGCCAAGGTACGGAACAGCACCTTGCTGCGTTGCTAAGCGTGTTGAGTGAAAGCGCCGGAATTGTGGGTGACGGCCAGCACTGGTATCCCTACGAGGTCATCGAGCTAGGTGCCAACTGGCTGCAGGTAGGGCATGAGCGCGAGTTTGCACTCTGCACTTTGTTGGTAATTGAGAATGTTGCCGCCGGTACGGACACCTCAACTGACCTAGTTGCAAAGCTAGCCGACCGAGCGCCCGACTACGACCGGTTGCCAGCGCATTTGCGTGACCTTATCCTAATTGCATACGAAAAAGTCAAAGGCTAACAAGTCGGCACAGCGGCGACTGGCTTCGGTTGCGCCTACCCTTCAACGTTAGCCTGCTAAAAAATAAGTTAGTTACAGTATCTACATGGCACCCACCATTGTTCGCGACGGTCAATTTCGTCTCTTCTTTTTTTCACGCGAAGAGACGCGAATTCATGTGCATGTTGCACATGCTGATGGCGAAGCAAAGTTTTGGCTTACACCGCAGGTGGCCTTAGCCAACAGCACGGGCCTTTCTGCTACTCAAATTCGGCAAGCGCAAGCTGTTGTGAATGCACATTTCAAGGAGATCCAAGATGCCTGGAACCAACACTTTGGCGGCTGAAGTTACCCATGTTTCAAGGCACGGCTTTTGGCTGCTTCTTGCCGACGAAGAGCTGCTTGTGCCGTTTGATCAATTTCCCTGGTTTCGAAAGGGAACGATCGAGCAGATATCAGAAGTGCAGTGGCCTACTGCCGACCATCTGTACTGGCCAGGGTTGGACGTCGATTTATCGGTGCAGTCCATACGGAACCCAGCGGCATTCCCGCTGGTCTCTAGCGCTGCTGGCTAAATCGTTGCTCGTCGCGCACCTGCAGCTACAGGACGGCGCTTCGCGGTACAGCGGCCGCTGAGAAAACGTTTTCAATCCAGGCCATCCACCGTATCCGCATCAGCCACATCGCCAATCGCCTCGCGCGTCAGCAACGCCTGGCCGTGCAGCCAGTCGCAAAACGCTTTGACCTCTGGCCGGGCAGCGTTGCGGGGGCCGATGATCAGCCAGTAGACCAGCGGTGAATCAAGCCGCAGCTTGGGAAACGGCTCAACTAACTCGCCGGAAGCCAATGCGTCTGCCACCAGCGGCGTGCGGGCCAGCGCGGCGCCTTGGCCGGTTAGTGCAGCTTGGGCGATTTGGTTGGCGTAGTTCAAATACAGCCAGCGTTTGGGCTCAAAACGTTTTAGGGTTTGCGCGTCAAACCACCTTTGCCACGTCAGAATTTCAAGGTGCTGGCTGCGGTGCGCGTCGCCGGCTTCAATCAAAGCGAACTGGGCCAGGTCTTGCGGGGTTCTCAGGCGCGTGGCGGTTTTTAAAAGCCACGGGCTGATAACAGGCGTGAGCTGCTCACCAAACAGGCGCTGCGCCCCCGCCGGAACGTTGCCGGGCACGCTGTAGCGCAGCGCCAAATCAACGTCGGTGGTGTCCAGGTCAACTGCTGCGTCTGTGGCATCAATGCGAATGTCAATATCGGGGTGCTCGCGCTGAAAAGCTTCCAGCCGGGGAATGAGCCACATCGACGCAAATGACGCCCAGGTGCTGATCGCCACACTCTTGCGCCCCGCGCTTTGGCGAATCAGCCGCACGGCGGCGTCCATGCGCTCTAACGCGGGCAGCACGGCGCGCAGCAGTTGCGCGCCTGCGCCAGTCAGCTCCACTGCCCGGGTGTGGCGCAAAAATAAACTCACGCCAACGTCGTCTTCAAGCGCCTGAATTTGGCGGCTGACGGCTGATTGCGTCAGCGCCATTTCTTCAGACGCGGCGCGAAAGTTCAGGTGCCGCGCCACTGCTTCAAAAGCGCGCAGCTGGCCTGCAGCAATCGGCCGGGAACGGGCATGAGACAAAGCATTCAGCACAAAAATTAGACCAGTCAGTAAAAGTTGATTAATGCGTTTTATGAATCAATAGCGTAGCTCGTTTTCATTGGACTGCCAAGCTGCAAAGCGCGATTATTCAGGCGTGACAAGTTTTTAGTGTTTTAAAGGAGCACATCATGAACCTCTACTTTCCAGCCCAGCTACCGGCCAACGACGCTGCCCACCAAAGCGGCAATTGGCTTTTACAAACCGGCCGCGCCATTTCGTTGATGCCAGCGGCGGGCGGGCAATTGACGGTGGCGCGCGGCCAGTTGTGGGCCACGCTGGGGGAGGGCGGCCCCGCGCTGCGCCGCAACGCCCGGCTGGCACGCTGCGCCACTCTGCAAGACCACTTTTTAAACGCGGGCGACACGCTGCTGGTGCCGCCCGGCGCGCGGCTGGTGATTGAAAGCATGGCGTGCGCGCAGACCGCACCCGCCGCGTTTGCATGGGGCTTGTTGCCACAACTTGCCCTGCAAACAGCCCGCCCGCGACGGGCAGGCGTGGTGCAGGCCGCAGGCGAGGTTGTGCAGGCACTAGGGCAAGTGGCGCACGCCCTGCGCCGCCTCATGCACGCGGTGCTGGCCGGGCCAGGGCGTGGCCAGCCAGCTGAGCCGTGTTTGTAAGTGGTGAGCGGCCGTTCAGGCTGCAATGGCGACTGCCTGGACGCCCTGATCGCTATTAAATTATGAGCTGCTCGCGCCCGTATTTATTGACTAAAAGGGCGTTTTTAAGTAGATTTAGAGCACAAAATCACGGTTTTTCAGCCTCTTGACGTCGCAGTAAAGCGGGGCGCGGTTAGCTTTCGAGGAACATTTACGCCTGCGTAATTCGTTTCGCTTGGGTAAACTAATTGCTGGCAACCCAAACTACAACGCCAACTATTTATCCAGGAAATTTGCCATGTCTACCGCGCCCAAAGCCTTCGCTTCACAAGCCGACCTTGAAGACAAAAAAATCACCTTTGAGCAACTAAGCGCGCATTGCTGGGCCTACACGGCAGAAGGCGACCCGAATTCCGGCGTGATTATTGGCGAAAAATTCATCATGGTCAGTGACGCCACCGCCACGCCGGTGATGGCGCAAGACCTGATCGAACGGATTCGCAGCATCAGTGACAAACCTATCAAATATGTGCTGCTGACTCACTACCACGCCGTTCGCGTGCTGGGCGCCAGCGCCTACATTGCCGAAGGTGCTACTGAAGTGATAGCTAGCCAGGGCACGTACGAGCTGATTGTTGAGCGTGGTGCCCAAGACATGCAAAGCGAAATGGAGCGTTTTCCGCGCCTGTTCCGCAACTCTGAAAGCGTGCCCGGCCTGACCTGGCCCACGATGGTGATCAGCGGCGGCGACCCGACCAAAGGCGAAGCCCCGGGCAAGTTAACCATTGACTTGGGCGGCGTTAAAGTGCAAATCTGGCACCCCGGCCCTGGCCACACGCGCGGCGACACGATTGCTTGGGTTGAAGAGGAAAAAGTATTGTTTTCAGGTGATTTGGTCGAGTACGAGGCCGGCGTATACACCGGCGACGCGCAGCTTGAAGAATGGCCCGACACGCTGGAAAAGCTGCGCGAATTGGGGGCTGAAGCCATCGTGCCTGGCCGCGGCGAGGCCATGAAAGGCGCTGACAACGTGCACAAAGCGCTCGACTACACCCAGTGCTGGGTGCAAACGCTGTACAAGGCGGGCAAAGAAGCGGCTGCCGAAGGCATGGATTTAAAAGCCGCGATGGCGCACACGCGCAAGTCGATGGACCCGATTTTCGGCCACGTGTTTATTTACGAGCACTGCCTGCCGTTTGACGTGAGCCGAGCATTTGACGAAGCCAGCGGCATTAAAAACCCGCGCATCTGGACGGCTGAGCGCGACAAAGAGATGTGGAGCGCGCTTCAGGCTTGAAGGGCGAATGTGGTCCGCGCTGCAGGCCCGAGGCGCGCGTTTGTAGCGCGGTACGCAGCGCCTACTTTTGCCCCACCAGCACCTTGAAGTCTTGCTCATAACCCGCCAACACCTCAACTGCTTTTTTGCGTTGTTCAGGAGAAGTAGCGTTGTGCAGCTCGGCAAAACTGGCGCAACCTTCTTGCGTGATGGTGTCAAGATAGCTTTTGTAAGTGGCGTCGGGCGACGCGACTGACCTGGCCAGCAGGCTGCGCATTTCTTTTTGCGAGGTGGCCGCGTCTTGCGGGTTGGCAATGACTTTGCCCAGCGTTTGCACAATGTCTTTTTGGCGGCGCTGGCGTTCAGCGTAGCTTTGCGCGGCTTTAAATTGCGATTTTTCGATTTGCTGCGCAATCAGGCTGCGCTGCTTGTCGGTCACGCTGCCGTACAACATGTCGGCGCGCTTAATCGCGCTTTTTTGCCGCTTTTCAAACAGGTCTTTGGCGCTGCCTTCCAGGTAATCTTCACGCCAGGTGGTATTGCCCTTGGCAAATTTGCGTTCCATCACCGTCAGCTGTTTAGGGCTTAACGTGGCGGCCACGCTAAGAGCAGCGGGTTCGGCGTAGTCGGTTAGCGCCAACGCTTTTTGGCGCACGTCAGCAAACACGTCGCAGGCCTGCACGGCTGTGATGTCTTGCGGCATTTTTTGCTGAATTTTTTGCAGCAAATCAATGTAGCCCGGCAGCTGGGTTTGGCGGTGCCACGCCATGAACTTGGTCAAATCGGTTCGTACTTGCAGGCTTTGCACTTCATTGAAGTCGGCGTAGCCGTCCAGGTACAAATAAGCCAGCTGGGGTGCCTGGTTGTACGCAATTTTGACGGCGCTGCACGCCTGCAGCAGGGCGGCTCCAGCCAGCAGGCTGATAATTCCGCACAGCCTTAAAAAATTCACAGGAAATTTCATGTCAGTTGTTGCTCCCACATTGCCAGCTTATCCAGTTGATGTCGTCATCATGGCCGCGGGCAAAGGCACGCGAATGAAAAGTGCACGGCCCAAAGTATTGCACCGACTAGGTGGCAACGCCTTGCTGGGCCATGTGGTTGACTGCGCTGCTCAACTGGAGGTGCGCCGCATGGTGGTCATTACTGGTCACGGTGCTATCGAAGTAGAAGCTGCTTGCGCCCAATTTCAGGGGGCTGCAGGCACTTTAGACATGAAATTCGCCCGCCAGGAGCCGCAATTAGGCACCGGCCACGCCGTGCAGCAAGCCGTACCGCTGCTGGGTGATGACGGAGTGACGCTGATTTTGAATGGCGACGTGCCCTTGATTGCAGTGCAAACGCTGCGCAATTTGATTGCCGCTTGCCAAGGCAGCAAGTTGGCCCTGCTGACACTGACCATTGTGGACGCCACCGGTTACGGGCGAATTGTGCGCAACGCCAAAAATGAAGTTTTGGCGATTGTGGAACACAAAGACGCCAGCCCTGCCCAGCGCGCTATTGGCGAGTTTTACACCGGCGTGATGGCCGTGCCCAACGCATTGATCAAGGGTTGGCTGGCGCGCCTGACCACCCACAACGCCCAGGGCGAGTACTACCTGACAGACCTGGTGGCGCTGGCCGTAGCCGACGGCGTGGCAGTCGTCGCTACCCACCCCGACAACGAAGCCGAAGTATCAGGCGTGAACGACCCGCAGCAACTGGCGGCACTTGAGCGTGCCTACCAGCAGCGCCGGGCAATGGCGTTAATGGAGCAAGGCGTGCGCCTGGCCGACCCGGCCCGGTTTGATGTGCGCGGCACGCTGACTT
>JANOWB010000329.1:0-6452 GCA_031417695.1 Polaromonas sp. | reverse complement strand
CGCGAAGCGCCGCTGCCTTACAGGCCGGCTGCAGCCTTAAGGGCAGCAGCTTTGTCGGTCTTTTCCCAAGTAAATTCCGGCTCGTCACGACCAAAGTGACCGTATGCCGCCGTTTTCTCATAAATCGGGCGCAGCAAATCGAGCATTTGAATGATGCCTTTTGGGCGCAGGTCAAAATGCTCTTGCACCAGCGCTGATAGCTTGTCGTCGCTCATCACGCCGGTGCCTTCGGTGTAGACCGTGACGTTCATTGGCTTGGCCACGCCAATAGCGTAGGCAACTTGAATCTGGCATTGTTTGGCCAGGCCAGCAGCCACGATGTTTTTAGCAACGTAGCGTGCTGCGTAAGCCGCTGAACGGTCGACCTTGCTGGGGTCTTTGCCGCTGAAGGCGCCGCCGCCGTGCGGGCAAGCGCCGCCGTAGGTGTCAACAATAATCTTGCGGCCGGTCAAGCCGCAATCGCCTTGCGGGCCACCAATCACGAAACGACCTGTGGGGTTGATCAGGTATTTGGTGTGCTCAGTCAGCATGTGCTTGGGCAGCACGGGCTTGATGATTTCCTCGATGATGGCTTCAATGAACGAAGCCTTCATTTTGTGCATCGTCTCGCTTTGGTCAGGGCTGTGCTGGGTAGACAGCACCACGGTGTCGATGCTGTGCGGCTTGCCGTCAACATAACGCATCGTCACCTGGCTTTTGGCGTCGGGCCGCAAAAACGGCAGGCGGCCGTCTTTGCGCAATTGTGCCTGGCGCTCTACCAAGCGGTGCGCGTAGTAAATCGGCGCGGGCATCAGCTCTGGCGTTTCATCGCAGGCGTAGCCAAACATCAAGCCCTGGTCGCCTGCGCCAGTGTTCAAGTGGTCGTCTGACGCATGATCAACGCCCTGAGCGATGTCGTTGCTCTGCTTGTCATAGCAAACCATGACCGCGCAGCCTTTGTAGTCGATGCCGTAGTCGGTGTTGTCGTAGCCAATGCGTTTGATGGTGTCACGCGCAACCTGAATGTAGTCAACATGCGCGTTGGTGGTGATCTCGCCCGCCAGCACCACCAAGCCGGTGTTGACCAATGTTTCGGCAGCCACGCGGCTCAGCGGGTCTTGTTTGAAGATGGCATCGAGGATGGCATCAGAGATTTGGTCGGCTACCTTATCGGGGTGGCCTTCAGAAACAGATTCAGAAGTAAAGAGGAAATCGTTCGCCATGTCAGTACACTCCATAAAGTTTGCTGGGCGCGTTGCCAGCGGAAGTGCTTTGGCGAACGCTTTAGCAGTTTGGTTTAACGTCGCTCTGCAAGTTGTTCAAATAACTCAGCGACACCCAGATTATATGGCGCTGCATTGTGTGCGCTTGTTACCTATTTAAATGCTCTGGATTTTTCGATTCTTCTCAAGTTGGCCGATGGCAGCGTTGCACGCACTGGGCGGCGCATTAGGCTGGGCAGTTTGGCTTTTGAACCCCGGCTACCGGGCGCAATTTCGCTCCAACGTGCAGCAGGCGGGGCTTGATTTTTCGCTGGCCAAACCCGCTATTGCCGAGGCGGGACGCCTGGTAGCAGAGCTGCCCAAACTGTGGCTGCGGCCACACCAGCCGCCTGCTTTGCAAAACCCGAAAATGAACGTCACCTTGCACGGGGCAGCGCTGGCAAAAGAAGCGTTTGCAAAAGGCAAAGGCGTGATTTTTTTCGGGGCGCATTGCGGCTGCTTTGAGTTGATGCCGCAGCTGCTGGCCGAAGTTTTCGGCCCCACGCATGGCGACATCACCGCGATTTACCGGCCCGCACGCCAGCCGGGTCTGGCCGCGGTTGAATTGGCTACCCGACCGCGGCCTTTTTTGGCGGTGCTGCCGGGCTCGTTAAGCGCCATCAGGGCGATGCACAAAGCGTTAAAAGCGGGGCGGGCAGTAGCCATGCTGACAGATCAGGTGCCGCCTGAAGGCCTGGGCGTGTGGTCGCCGTTTTTTGGCAAACCGGCCTACACCATGACGCTGGCGGCCCGGCTGGCGCTGCAAAGCGGCGCCGCGCTGGTGCCCGTGGTGTGCGACCGGCTGGCAAAAGGCGCGGGCTATAACGTAACTATTTTGCCGCCGCTGGAATTGCTTGAAGGTGCAGCACTGGGCGCTGCAATCCCGAGCGTCGACGCAGTCGTTGAACGCATCAACCAGTCAGTTGAGGCAATGGTGCGGCGCAACCCCGGGCAATATTTGTGGGGCTACGGTCGCTACAAAAAACCGCGCTCAGGCGCTGCATGAAGCGCTTGCAGCAAGGGGGCGCAGCTGCGCTGACGTTTGTAGGCATCGCCTTGATGCGCTTGCTGGCGTTTATGCCGCTGCGGGTAGTGCGCGGGCTCGGCGTCATGCTGGGCTGGGCGCTGTACCTTCTTGTCAGCTCCCGCCGCCGGGTGGTCACGATCAACCTGATGCTATGTTTTAAGGAGCTGTCCGCGCCCGAAATCAGGCGGCTCACACAGCAAACCTTCGTGTATTTTGCACAGGCATGGCTAGACCGAAGCTGGGTGTGGCACGCGCCGCGCAGCTGGTTGCTCAGGCGCGTGACCATGACAGGTGCGGTAAATGAAATCATCGGCAACGAGCCGACGGTGGTGTTCACCCCGCATTTTGTGGGCATGGACGCTGCCTGGGCGGGCATGGTGCTGCGCCAGCCGCGCCAGTCAGTGACGATTTACACCGACCAGTCAAACAAGCAGGTTGACAGCTGGATTTTAAAAGGCCGAAGCCGCTGGGGATTCATGCGTTTGCTGGGGCGAGCCAGCGGCGTTAAACCCGTGATAGCAGCGGTTCGCGCGGGCGAGCCGCTGTACCTGCTGCCCGACATGGACTTTGGCCCAGTCGATTCCATATTTGTTCCGTTCTATGGTGTGCCGACCGCTACCGTGCCGTCACTTTCGCGGTTCGCCAGATTGGGCCGCGCCAAGGTGGTGCCAGCTGTGGTCACCATGACTCGCTCGGGCTATGAGGTGCGCCTTCACCCGGTTTGGCCCCATTTTCCGACTGATGATTTAGCTGCTGACACGGCCCTGATGAATCGCCATTTGGAAAGCTATATCAACCAAAACCCGGCGCAGTACTACTGGGTACACAAGCGGTTTAAAACCCGGCCACCGGGTGAGCCGGAAGTTTATTAAGCCTATTGACTCACGGTTTCAATCGTCGCCAGCACCGCGCGCAGTTGCGCAGGTTTCACGCCATACATATCTGCAAACTCGGCCTCGGTTTTGCCGCTGGCTTGGTACGCTTTGATCAATGCCTCGCGCCGCGCGGCTTCCAGTTTTAATTCGCTTAAAGCGGCGTCCAGCACGCCGTTGGCTTGCTCGTCAGTCACGCGCATGCGTTCGGCGTAGTCCTCCAAACTTAGCCCTGACGTCTCAATGGCCTGCATCAAGCGCAGTTGCAGCTTGGGGGTCAAGTCATCGCGGCTGCGCGCCTGGCGGCGCTTGAACACTTCAACAATAGCGTGGTGAATGTGCTCGGGTGCGATTGCCTCAACCGCGTTGCCGTCCAGGTCGTGGCGCGGCAAGCCCGCCGCCACGCATTCCAGATAGCGGGTTGAGCGCGCGTGCTGACCCATGGCAATCTTCAGGTCGGCTTTTACAAAATCGTTGGGGTGGCGTGCCAACAATTCTTGAAACACACCCAATTTGAGCGGCAAAAAGTGCGCGCCAAACAGCTTGGGGTACAGCTCAAATAACTTCTCCAGTGCGGGGCTGGGCACGCGGCGCTGATTGTGCTGCGGGCGCTGGGGCTTGGCGCTTTGTGGCTGCTCGCCCGCGGTTGGCTCTTGCTGGGGCGTGTTGTCTTGTGGTTCGGTCATGGCTTGTCAGGTAAATTTAATCTCAGCGCATTATCGCGGCGCATGCTGCTTGGTAATGTTTCGAGCAACGGCTTCAGCGACTTCAATGCCGTCGACCCCGGCCGACAAAATGCCGCCCGCGTAACTGGCGCCTTCGCCCGCCGGGTACAGGCCCTTAACGTTCAGGCTTTGAAAATTGTCGCCGCGAGTGATTTTGACCGGCGACGAGGTGCGGGTTTCAACGCCGGTCAACACTGCGTCATGCATGTCAAAACCGCGAATTTTTTTGCCGAACACGGGCAGCGCCTCTCGCATGGCGGCTATCGCGTAGGCGGGCAGGGCGCTGTGCAAATCGCCCAACAAAACGCCGGGTTTGTAAGACGGCTCTACGCTGCCGAGTTGGGTCGACGCTTTGCCTGCAATAAAGTCGCCGACCAACTGGCCGGGTGCCTGGTAGTTGCTGCCGCCCAGCGCGTAGGCGTGCGATTCAAGCGCGCGTTGAAATGCAAACCCAGCTAATGCATTGCCCGGATAGTCGGCGGGTGTGATGCCGACCACTATGCCGGCATTCGCATTGCGTTCATTACGTGAATATTGGCTCATGCCGTTGGTCACGACACGGCCTTGCTCAGACGTAGCCGCCACCACCGTGCCGCCCGGGCACATGCAAAAGCTGTAAACGCTGCGGCCATTGGTGGCGTGGTGCACCAGCTTGTAGTCTGCCGCGCCCAGCAGCGGGTGGCCCGCGTGCTGGCCCAGGCGCGAACGGTCAATCACGCCCTGCGGGTGCTCAATGCGAAAGCCGATTGAAAACGGCTTGGCCTCCATGAACACGCCGCGTTCGTGCAGCATGGCCACCGTGTCGCGCGAGCTGTGGCCCAGCGCGAGCACGACGTGGTCGGCGCGCAGGTCGTACTGGGTGGCGTCATTTAAATTCTGCACAGTCAGCCCACGAATACAGCCGTTTTCAATCATTACATCGTTAACGCGTTGTTCAAACCGCACCTCACCGCCCAGCGCAATGATTTGCTCGCGCATGTGTTCAACAACTTTAACGAGTTTGAACGTACCAATGTGCGGCTTGCTGACCAGCAAAATCTCTTCGGGCGCGCCGGCTTTAACGAACTCCAGCATCACCTTGCGGCCCAAGTGGCGCGGGTCTTTGATCTGGCTCCACAGCTTGCCGTCTGAAAACGTGCCCGCACCGCCTTCCCCAAACTGCACATTTGATTCTGGGTTCAGCGTGCTTTTGCGCCACAAGCCCCAGGTGTCTTGCGTGCGCTCGCGTACTTTTTTGCCTCGCTCCAGCACGATGGGTTTGAACCCCATTTGCGCCAGCAGCAGTGCTGCAAAAATACCGCAGGGGCCAAAGCCGACGACGACCGGGCGCAGTGCGGGCGCTTCGTTCAGCTGCACAACCGGGTGATAGTTTTGGTCAGGCGTTGGGCGGATGTGCGGATGCGCTTCAAACTGCTTGAGCAGCTTTTCTTCAAGCCTCGGAGCCACCTGCACATCACAGATGTAAACCAACAGCAGGTTTTTCATGCGCGCGTCGTAGCTGCGTTTGTAGATGGTGTGACTGACCAGATCGGCGTGCGCAATGCCTAGCGTTTGGGCAATCAGCGAGGGCAGCTCGTGTTCGTCGTGGTCAAGCGGCAGCTTGAGTTCAGTGATGCGGATCATGTCAGCTTTCGTGGATCTGTTTTTCGGATCAGAACACCATTTTAAGACTAGATTTCAAGTTTGACGTCATTGCTGTCATTGACTACAATGAAAGCGATCACTTTTTGGAGCTCATCATGTCCGTCCTCACCGTTCGAAACCTCGACCCTGATGTCAAAACCAAGCTGCGCGTGCGTGCTGCAGAGCAGGGCATTGCAATGGAGGAGGCGGTGCGCCGTATTTTGACCAAGGCCGCCAATGAGGCCATTGAGCCGCCGCTAACCAAAAACGATTTGGGCAGCCGCATACAAGCACGATTTGCGGGGCTAGGCGAGATACCTATCGCACCGCGCAGCCCAATGCGTGCGTCGCCCTTTGAGCAAATTGACGTGGTTTGATCGGTCTCAAAGTTAGTCCCCGATGTACTTGATTGATACAAACGTCATCTCTGAACTGACCAAACCCGCGCCGAATCCTGCCGTTATTGACTGGTTTTCAAACACATCAGTACAAAGCGTTTACATAAGCGCTGTAACGCTGTGTGAAATGCAACGCGGATTGGCGCTGATGCCTGCGGGCAAGCGCCAGAACGCTCTAAAAATTGCGACTGATGCTGTGATTCAAGAAGATTTTGCCCAGCGGTGCTTGAGTCTGGATGCGCGTTGCGCTCCGGTGTATGGCTCAGTTGCAGCCAGTCAACAGCGACAAGGCCGCGCTTGCAGCGCCGAAGACGCGATGATTGCCGCAATAGCATTGGCGAGTCAACTGACCCTTGTCACACGCAATACAAAAGACTTCGATGGTATTTCGGGCTTGGTGTTATTGAACCCTTGGCTTTAAAACCCGCCGATAATCAGGCTGTGAAGCACGCCAGACCGCCGCTGGTGCCATATGGGAAACCTGGCACTGGAGGAACGTCCGGACTGCACAGGACAGCGTAGGAGGTAACACCTCTCCACCGTGAGGTGAGGATCAGAGCAACAGA
>JANOWB010000328.1:0-1547 GCA_031417695.1 Polaromonas sp. | reverse complement strand
TAAGGTTCATCATGCACCCAAATTTCAATCCGTCTTTGATTTAAATCAACGCCGCCTCAATTTTTCCCAGCAAAAAATCCAACTACAGCAGGAAAACACCATGTCAGCCAGCGCCACCTTTTTCGTCTTGCCACCTCTTACCAGCGTCACACCAGCTCCACACACAGCGAAAGAGGTCAAATTGGATAAACACTTCATCAAAACAGCTTGCTCGAACTGCAATATGCGTGAGCTTTGCATGCCGATTGGGTTGGATGTAGATGAGCTAAAACGTGTTGATGATCTGGTAAGCAAACGGCCTTTCGTAAAGCGGGGCACTGCGTTGTTCCGCGCAGGCGACGCTTTTACAGCGCTTTACGCCATACGAAGTGGGTTTTTCAAGACGATAGTTATGTCAGAAGATGGTCAAGTTCAGGTCACGGGCTTTCAAATGGCGGGCGAAATCCTCGGGCTGGACGGCATTGCCACTGACCTGCACACCTGTGATGCGATAGCGCTGGAAGACACTGAAGTCTGCGCCCTGCCCTTTGAGCGGATTGAGGAAATTGCCCGAGAGGTCAAAGCACTTCAGCACCACGTGCACAAAATCATGAGCCGCGAAATTGTGCGTGAACACGGCGTGATGCTTCTGCTGGGCAATATGCGGGCTGAGGAACGACTGGCGGCTTTTTTGCTTAACCTGGTGCAGCGCCTGCATGCGCGTGGATTCTCAAGCTCAGACTTGATTTTGCGCATGACGCGGGAAGAAATCGGTAGCTACCTTGGGCTGACGCTTGAAACGGTGAGCCGTACTTTTTCAAAATTTGTAGACGACGGCATCATCACCGTGAACCAGCGGCACATTCATATTCAAGATGCTGAAGCGCTTAAGCGCATCGTTAGCCACGAGCTGTGTCGTTGATGTCACGTGGCGGCTTGCTTAACCACAGAACAAGACTGCTGCAGGCCATGGCAATGACCCAAAAACTAAAAAACGCCGCTGTGTAGGCCGCTTGGCGCGACGGTTGAACTGTTTGCCCCGGCCAATGTACTTCGCTCGGGTCAACAGCCGCAAACACCAGCGCCTCAAGTAGACAGGCCGCCAAAAAAGCCGGCCAGGTAATCAACACCCAGCGCCTGACGCCGCGCGACTTTTCAAGGTCAAGGTTTGGCATGTTTGTCTCCACCGGTTGCGCTGTGGTTGCGGCCTGTTTTGGCGGGCTGCATGGCAGGCTCTGCAATGCCAACTTCCTTGGCCAAAGCCAGACCTTCTTTGTAATAGTTCTCGGACACCACGGCATCTGGGCCCTGCAATATGTACACCGCGGTCACAGCACAGGCCAACACCGCCGCCACGGGCCCGGCAATTACCATCCAGACGTAAAACTCTTTGTACCAAGGGCGAATAGTTGGCATGCTTTGGGTCGTTATTTTTATCATTCAATGCTTTCAAGAAATCGCTATCGGGGTACCAAAAACACCGACTTTTAAACCACCTCATCAGAAGGTGTGTTTTTCGTGGCGATCACAAAGGAAATCGGCCGCGAACCAGCAGTCATCCCAGGGGG
>JANOWB010000327.1:0-13766 GCA_031417695.1 Polaromonas sp. | reverse complement strand
ACCACCGACCAATCCAGCCAAAGTGTCGCCTAGTGCCAGCGGCCCGTAGCTCACCCCGTTTCCGCCAACATAGGCAGTGCCGCCGGCTATTTTGCTGTCATTGTTGGCAGTTACCAGCAGAGCTCTAGGCGTAATGTCTGCTGTTGTTGAAGTACTCGTGTTGGTCAGCAAATAGTTGTTTGCATCTGCACCCGTTAACCCGATGCCAGAGACGTTTACGGTTTTATCTATCGCCGCGTTTTTGTCAGTGAAAGACGCGTTCCCATTGACGGTCAACACATCGTTGGCGATGCGGTTGTCAGCCAAGATCACACTAGCAGCGGTGCTTGCGTCGTAGACCTTATTTTGAGCTGTCGCGCTGACGCTTAGCGCTTTGGGCGTGACATTTGCGGTCGCGCTGGCTTGGCCGGTGATCGTGTAGTTGCCCACATCTGCGCCGGTGTAGCTGCTGGTCAGATTCACCGTCTTGCCATTGGCTGCGTTCTTGTCTGTGAACGCGCCAGTTGCGCTGACGATTACTGCGTCGTTTGCAAATACGCCGTTGTACACCGCAGCGGATGTGTTCACACCTGCGCCAGAGGTTTGATCATAAATCTTGTTGCTCGCAGTGATGGCGCTGATGCTCAGAGCTTTGGGCGTGATGTTGGCTGTGGCGCTGGCTTGATTGGTGATGGCGTAGTTACCCACATCTGCACCCGAGTAGCTGCTGGTCAAATTTACCGTCTTGCCATTGGCTACGTTCTTGTCTGTGAACGCACCCGTGGCACTGACGATCACTGCGTCGTTTGCAATCAAGCCGTTGTACACCGCGCTCGCTGAGTTCACCGTTGCAGATGTGCCCTGGTCATAGACCTTGTTACTCACAGTGATGGCGCTTATGCTCAGAGCTTTAGACGTGATGTTGGCTGTGGCGCTGGCTTGATTGGTAATGGCGTAGTTGCCCACATCTGCACCGGTGTAGCTGCTGGTCAGATTTACCGTCTTACCGCCAGCTACGTTCTTGTCCGTAAACGTGCCCGTGGCACTAATGATCACTGCGTCACCAGCTATTAGCCCGCTGTAGACCGCGTTAGCTGAGCTCACGGTTGCAGCCGTGGTCTGGTCATAGACCTTGTTACTGGCAGCTACGCCGGTCATCGTCAAAGCTTTCGGCGTGATGTTAGCCGTGGTAACGGCTTGGCTGGTGATGGTGTAGTTGCCCACGTCTGCACCCGTGTAGATGCTGGTTAAATTTACCGTCTTGCCATTGGCTACGTTTTTGTCTGTGAAGCCACCCGTGGCACTTACGATCACTGCGTCACCTGTGATCAGTCCGCCGTACACCGCAGCGGCAGTGTTAATTGTCGTACCGGTGGTTTGGTCATAAGCCTTGTTGCCGGCAGTCACGCCAGTGAGCGTCAAAGTTTTCGGCGTGATGTTGGCGATGGTGGTGGCTTGGCTGGTGATGGTGTAGTTGCCCACGTCTGCACCCGTGTAGCTGCTGGTCAAATTTACTGTCTTGCCAATGGCTACGTTTTTGTCTGTGAAGGCACCCGTGGCACTGACGATTACCGCGTCTCCAGAGATCAGGCCGCCGTAGACCGCGCCGGCAGTATTGACCGTTGCGCCTGTATTTTGGTCATAGACCTTGTTGCTCGCAGTCACGTCACTCAGCGTCAAAGCTTTCGGCGTGATGTTGGCGGTGCTGGTTGCTTGGCTGGCGATGACGTAGTTGCCCACGTCTGAACCCGTATAGCTGCTAATCAGATTAACGGACTTGCCGTTAGCGACGCTTTTGTCTGTGAAGTTGCCGGTTGAGCTGACGATCACTGCGTCCCCGGTGATCAGGCCACCGTAGACCGCGCCAGCAGTATTGACCGTTGCATTTGTGTTTTGGTCGTAGATCTTGTTATCGGCACTGATGGCGCTAACGGCCAACGCTCTCGGCGTGACGGTGCTGGTGGTGTTATTGGCGTAGCTGACGCTGTAGTTAGCGCCGCCGTTGCTATCGTTAATTGTCACAGTGCTAGCAGTGACTGTTTTGTTGCCTGTTCCCGCGTTTTTATTGGTAAACGCAAAGCTGCCGCCGGTGATCGTGTCGCCCGTAAACAGCTGGGTCCCGCCAGCTACTACCGCTACGCCGCTGGCAGCCAATCCACCGTCGTATGTTTTCGTGACGTCACTGGTAGACAGCACTAAGCTGGCTTGCGTGATATTTGCTGTGCTAGCTACGCTGGCATTGGCCAAGGAATAGTTACCTGCATCTGTGCCGGTCAAACCCATGCCGATGACACTGACCGCTTTGCCCGTCCCCACGTTTTTATTGTTGAAAGACGCGCTGCCTGTGACAATTAACGTGTCGTTAGCGACGCGATCATCGGAAAAGGTAACTGATGCAGTTGAGCTGCCGTTATAGACCCGATTTACCCCTGTCGCGGTTGCAGTCAGGCTGCGTTGTGCGATGTTTGCGGTGGTTGACGTGCTGCTGCTTGCAAGTGCGTAGTTGCCAGAATCTGCTCCGGTTAAAGCTATGCCAGTGACATTGACGATCTTGTTTATACCTGCGTTCTTGTTGAGAAACGAAGCGCCGCCACTGACTGTCAACACATCGTTGGCAACGCGGTTGTCGGCAAAGTTCACAGTGGCGTCAGTGCTTCCATCGTAGACCCGATTGACGCCTGTTGCGGTGGCGGTCAAGCTGCGTGGGTTGATGCTGCTGGTTGTGTTGCTGGCGTAGCTGACGTTGTAGTTGCCGCCGCTGTTGCTGTCGTTGACAGTCACGCCGCTGGCGGTTACTGTTTTATTGCCTGCCCCCACATTTTTATCAATAAAAGCGAAGCTGCCGCCAGTAGTCGTGTCACCCGTAAAAAGCTGGGTTCCGCCAACTGCCACAACTGTTCCGCTGGCAGTCAAACCGCCGTCATAAGTCTTGGTGACGTTGCTGGTCGACAGCACCAGGTTTGCCTTGTTAATGGTGAGTGGCCCGCCTATGATGTCGACACCTTGCTGGTTTGAAAAATAGCTATTGGCATAAATGCCGGCATTGCGCCCGCTGGCGGCATTGCCTTGAACGCGCGTGTCAGTGGTGCTCGCGCCGGTTTGCGTTGTGCCGTTGTAGGTGGCAGTTGATGGGCCAGCCAGCGTTAGCGGCTCTAAAAAGCTTCGCAGCAGCGGAGCGGTGCTACTTTCGTAAATGCGCCAGACTTTTCCGGTGCCGCCCACGGCGTCTATGTCCCAGCCCGTGAAGGTGGCTGCCTGGGTGAGGTTGTTGGCGCCGGTAAAGCTGTTGATGATGGTGCCCGTGACGGTGCCGCTACCAGTGCCGGTATTAGACCCAATCAGTGGCCCAACTGCGCTCACGCCGGTAACACTTCCAGTGGCATAAGTATTTTCGACTAAGCCTTCGTTTGATCCGATCAGCCCACCGACCCTAAGCTCTCCTACTACCGCACCCGTCGCGTAAGAGTTTCTTGTAATAGCTGGGGCTGTTGCAATACCAATAAGCCCGCCAACCTGCCTTGGCGGTTGGTTAAATATTGAAGTCCCCGTAACGCTGCCCGACGCGTAGCTGCTCTCCGTTGTACCGGTGCTGAAGGCAATTAATCCACCGACGTTTACGGTGCCTACAACAGCGCCCGTTGCGTAGCTGCGCGATACGCTCCCGTTCATCCACCCGACAAGGCCGCCGCTAAACCCGGAACCGTTTACGTTGCCACTGGCGAAACTTCTCACGATAGCACCGGTGGCACCGACATAACCCACAAGACCCCCGTTCACGCTTTCCCCGGTGACGGCTGCGCTTGAATAGCTGTCTACTATCGCGCCGTTGCTAAACCCTACCAGTCCGCCAAAATATTGGTTACCAGTGACGGAGCCAGTGGAGTAGCTGTCGACTATGCTCGCACCAGTGTCGAGCACGCCAGCCAGCAAGCCCCCAGTTTGACTTTGGTTTGGTAACTTCAACTGGCCAGTGACAAAACTGTTGGCAACACTACCCCTTTGGTAGCCCACCAATCCAGCACTCGATGTAGAACCAGAGAACCCAGAAGGGAGCGCTTCAATGTTGACATCCACAAGCCCTACATTTCGCAAAGCGCTAGTCGCCGTTGTTGAGCCAAACAAGCCGATTTCTCGTATTGTGCGTTTGATAAACAAGTTGCCAACGGTGTGGCCCAAGCCATCGAAAACACCGCTAAAGCCGTTTAGTTGCGTGCCTACCGGTGTGAATCCTTGAAGCCCCACGCCATCGTTCCACCCAGTCGTGGCAGCTGCGCTAATGTCTGCGCCCAGCACGTAATTGCCTGCCAGGTTGCCGCGCATTCCCTGCAGGTCAGTGCCAGTGACGCTGCCTTGCGCGCCCAGCGCTGTGATTACCGTGTAGTTTATTTGTGCGCCATCCGAGCCCAGCTGGGTGCTGAAATTTTGACCCGCTGCTAAGTTTATTTTCCCGTTGGGCAGCAATTTGTAGCTTGCTGTGTTGCCTGCAGCAAATGCGCCTTGGCCGTATTTGAGGACCAGCTTGCCCGTGCCGCTGCCCGTGATGGTGCTGCTGAAATTGATGTTTCGCTCTGCGTTAAGCGTCAGAGTGTTGGCGACCCAGTTAAAGGTGTCTTTTACAAAAACATCGCCATTGCCGCCCGCTGTGCCCATGGTGGCAGTTCTAATTTCTAAATTAGTGGTGGCGAGAACGCTCGCAACCGAAGCACCTGTCATGTTTCCACCCGCGGCCGCAATGGTGAAGTCATTAGGGTCAATCAGCCACGTACCGGTTTTGCCAGTGGCAGCCGTTGTGGTGATGTTCGCGTTATCAGCCACCTTCACGTTGGCCGCTGATGTTTCAATAAACCCGCCGTCGCCAGTAGCTGCGCTGGCATCGAGCCTTCCGCCGACATTCACCGCGCCGGCTTGCATGTCCCCCATCAACATGATGCGACCCGAGATGTTTTGAATGGTTTTGGCTTCAATGACCCCAGTGTTGTTGACCGTTGCGGTGGTCAGCGCGTGAAGCGCTTTAGCTGAAAGCAGAACTTGCCCGCCATCGGCCTTAATCAATTGTTTGTTTTCCGCTAGCGCATGGATCGCGCCTTGGTCAATGCTGTAACCCAGCAAAGAGCCATTGTTTAAATTGAGCGTGACTTTGTTACCCGCCCCCAGCAGCACCGTGCCCAGCGTGGCAGTCATCACGCCCTCGTTGCGCACTTCAGGCGCAAGCAAAGCGAGGTAGCCGCTTGGGGTTGAGGTGATTGAGCCCTTGTTGACGACGCTGCCTGTACCTGAAGTTTTGGTGAAGACGTTGCTGCCGTTCATGAAGTCTGCTGAGTTCATGCCCAAAGTACTGGCCACGATGCCGCCCACATTAACTTGCGAGCCAGCGCCAAACAACACGCCGTTCGGGTTCAAGATAAACACCTGCCCATTGGCGGTCAAGCTGCCTAGAAAGGCACTGGGGCTTGAGCCGGTAATGCGGTTAAGCGCAATCGCTTGCGAATTGGGTTGATTGAAGTTCAGCAACTCACCTGAAGCCGTTGAAAGCTGGGACCAGTCAATGGCCAGGCGCTGGCTGACCTGGTTAATGGTGGTGGCATTACCAATCGTAACCACTGAGCCAGTGCCCCCGACAACAGAGGCATCTCGCGCATCGGCGGCATAACTCGGTGAGCTGATGATGGCTAAAACTGCAAGCAGGGCGCACGCAGCGCGGCCCGCTTTACCGCGTCCATGAGCGTTTTCAGCCACTGCCATCCACAAGCCCAGTGCAGCGTTAAAAACTAGGCGGTAAATGCGGTTCATGGTGGGCTCGCTGAAGTTGTAGCAATTCAGAATTGCTAGGGTCGTAAGGTCAATTTGAATCGCCGAAACTGCCGTTAAATAGACATCAACGAGGTCAAATTTACGATTATTCCCTTCAATGTAACCTTTACAGCTACTCTTTGGTAATTAGTTACCTTTGAACTACCACCAATTAACCCGATTAAGTCGCGTTTTTACTCCTGCACTTGGGCAGGTTACGACCGCACAGCTGCTCTGGTTGACCCTTTCTCCCACCTGCGAAAAGGGCGTCGCCAATAAATGCGAGCACAAGCAGCTATGCATTACATAGCTGCTCGCGCCCGTATTTATAAGCCTACAGGCTGTTTTACTTATATTCATTCGACACAGCAGGCGCGCGCTGGCGGCGCTGCACCACGCTTAACTGCAGGCTGGCTTTAGTGGGCGCTGCGCTGATGGCTACGTTTTGCGCGGGCGCGTCAATCAGCTGGTCAGACTGCCACACCTTGAACTGCGCTGCGCCGTCGGGCAGGTCGTCAAACATTGCCACACCGTCTAGGCCGGTTTTGACCGCCCAAGGCGTTTCGCTCACGTACACGTAGCCGCGCATGGACCCGTGAATAAAGCAGCCCAGTAAGGTGGCGCCTACAACGCCAACTTTGTCTAACGTGACCTCGGTAAATTTAGCGGGCTTGCCGTCTGGTTTGCCTTCCAGTCGCAGCTCAAAACCGGCGTTGGTGGTGTTGAACTGGCCCATGCCCGCAGGCGACGAGCGCACGTGGTGGTCCCACGGGTCGTTATTAACAAATTTCGCTTTTGCGCCCACCGCCAATACCGTAACAGCGGGTACAAACTGCATTTTTTCTTGCACGATGGTGGCTTCGCGAGGCAGCGCGGTTTTGGGCTGCGCCGTTTTGTTGGCGGGCAGTACCACCACTACCGCGTTGGGCACAGGTTTGCCGTCTTTGTCGGTCACGCTGACTTGCAGGCTGCCCGCCTGGGTTGCGCCCAGCGCCAACGGCAGTGCTGCAGCTATGAAAAGTTTTTTGAAAATAGTCATGCTGGATAGGCTTTTGATAGTGAAGATGGTTTGGCTTGGCGTGGCTAATACGGGCTTTACTTTGGCGTGATGATGTCGCGGTTCATGGGTGCTAATGATGCCAGCATTTCGCCTTGTTTTTTGAATGGAATACCCTTGGCGTCCATGGCGTTTTGCAGCACTTCTACCAGCGCGTTGAAGTCAGACTTTTTGATGTCCAAGTTAGCGTGCGAGCTCTTCATGTCTGCGCCTTTGTAAACGCAGGGGCCACCTGCCAACGAACAGAGCTGATCGACCAGTTGTTCTTTAACGCGCTGCTGGTTGCTGGGTGCAAAGTGCGGGCCGGTGCGTGGGTCGGCCAGCAAGCGGGTCATGAAGTCGTCCATCAGCGCAACCAGGCCAGCTTTTTCGCCAAAGGCTTTGTACAACTGGTCGTCTTTGGCGGCCATGGTTTGACTAAACGACGACGTGGCTACCAACAGCGCGGCGGCTGCCAGCGTACAAGAAATGAAATTTTGTTTCATTTTGAATTTTTCAAAGTTAAGGTGTGTTGAGTCGGTTTAAAACGCGACTTGAGCCGATAGGTAGTAGCCGGTTTGCTTGCGGCTTTGGGTGGTGGCAGGCACGATCAGGCCCAGGTCGACATAAGCCAGCGTAAGCGACAAATTTTTGGACGGTGCCCAGGCAATAAACACATCTTTCCAGTCGGTGGCACGCAAGCCGTCCCCCAAGCCAGCCGCCGCACCTGCCGGTATGAGGCGGTTGCGCATGAAGCGGTATTCAGCCCCAACGGCCAGGTTTTTGTTGATCAGGTAGGCCACTGAGAATTCTGGCTGCAGGCTGTAACTGTTGTTGGCGCCGCCCAATGTTGCGCCGTAGCCCAACAACCCGTTTTGGTTGGCTTTGGTCGCCCGCAGTGTGCCGTTGAGCAAAATGCCTTGCGCCAAAAACAGTTTGGTAGCGCTCACGTACACATCCACGCCGCTGCGCTTGGCGCCCAGTGCAGTCAATGTGCCGTCCAGCCCGGTTGAGCCCAAGGTTTTGTATTGCACGCCCACAGCAATTTGCGGCATCAGGTTGTCGCTGTCTAACACCGCATCGCCCGCCACGCGAACCTTGGCGCCCACAATGGTTTGCTTTAAGTGCAGGCCCGGCAAACCAAGTGCGGTGCCCGTGCCCTTGGTGTCAAAGTCATGCTGCGCGAGGGACAGCTCGAAGCGGTCGTTGATGCCGACTGCCGCACCGAACACTTTCAGCCCATAGTCACGCGTGCCAACCAGCGACACAAAAGCTGTGCCGCCCACTTCGTCGTCAGTTGCGTTGCTGCCAATCACTGCCCACGGGGTTAAACCGCCACCGGCAGCGCCTTCAACGCTGCTGACCCCGCCGGTCAGCAGCAGCTTGCCGGTTTCGGCCTGCGCACCAGAGCAAAAAGCGGCTGCGCCAATCGCCATTAAAGACAAAACAAACGATTTTTTCATGGGGCTCCTCAAGGTTATTTGGAATGCGCGGACTTGAATTAAATTCGGTTGTCGGCGACGCACATCTGTAATACGCAGGCCGCCAGCGTTTGGATTCAACTGTTGTGCACTGTTTCTTAACTTTGCTTTGTAGCCAGTTCTGGCTTTGTTGAATCCACGGCGTCGGGTGCTGCGTATGCAAGTGCATGACCTTATTAAAGCGTGTACGTCAAAGCCAGTTCAACCGTTTTACGGCAGCAATGAAAGTCAGCGGCCTGCTGTGCGTTGCTGCTATAGGACTGGCCGCAGGCCCGGTGGCGGTGGCTCAATCGGCGGCAGCAGCCGCTGTGGCGCCTGCCCCAGCCCCCGCGCGCCAATGGCTCAGCCCGCCACCCGGTGATGCTGTGCGCGGCGCAGCGCTTTACCAAAGCCAATGCACGGCCTGCCACAGCGTAGAGGCCAGCAAAATCGGCCCCGCCCATCGCGGTGTGATGGGCAGGCGGGTCGGCAGTCTGCCAGGCTATTCGTACTCAGTAGAGTTGGCTAGTTCGCGTCTGCGCTGGACACCGCAAACGCTTTTTACCTGGCTGGCTGACCCCGAAGACCTGGTGGCGGGCCAGCGCATGGGTTTTGCTGTTGAAGACGCGCAGCACAGAGGCGATTTGATTGCCTACCTTGCCACACTGAAGTAACACTGAATGCTAAAAAAGCTGATCATTTGCTATTAAGTCAGGAGCTGCTTGCGCCCGGTTTGATTGGGCTGAAGCCGTATTTGAAGCTAAAAAAGCGGCTGAATCGATGCTTTCGAGGGTTGCAGCCCGCACCCCGAGCAAACGCAATTTTTTGGTCAAAGGCATGCGTTTTAAGCACTGGCCTGCAGCTTGCCTGATGGTGGTGGCATCAAGCGTGTAGTTGCCTAGCGTGTGGTCACGGGTAGCAATCTTGAAGTCGTCGTAACGCACTTTAATGCCAATGGTTTTGGCGGCGTAGCCTTTGCGCGCCAGGTCGGCGGCAAGCTTGCTGCAGAGCTCGGTAAATATGGCGCTTAGCGCAGCTTTGTCACGCACGGCATGCAGGTCGCGGTCGAACGTTGTTTCACGGCTCATGCTGACCGGCTCGCTGCTGGTGACCACTGGCCGATCATCACGGCCCCAGGCGACTTCGTGCATCCACGCGCCGGTTGATTTGCCAAATTTGGTGACTAAAAATTGAGCGTCTTGTGCAGCCAGCTCGCCAATGGTTTGAATGCCAAGTGCGGCTAGCTTTTCGTCTGCCTTGGGACCAATGCCGTTGATTTTTCGGCACTTCAGAGGCCAGATTTTGGTTTGCAAGTCCTCTTCATGAATAATCGAAATGCCGTTCGGCTTGTTGAACTCACTTGCCATTTTGGCCAGCAGCTTGTTGGGTGCCACGCCCACTGAGCAAGTCAACCCGCATGCCTCGGTAATCGCTTTTTGAATCAACCGCGCCAGCACGCGCCCACCTTCGCGCTGGCCACCGGGCACGTCGGTGAAGTCGATGTACACCTCGTCTACGCCCCGGTCTTCCATCAGCGGCGCAATGTCAACGATGGTGCTTTTAAACAGCCGCGAGTATTTACGTACTTCGTCAAAATCAACCGGCAACACAATCGCCTGCGGGCACAACTTGGCCGCTTTCATCATGCCCATGGCCGAGCCCACGCCAAACTGCCGCGCTGCATAAGTGGCGGTAGTGATCACGCCGCGCCCCACGTAATCTTTGAGCAGCGGAAACTCTGCGACAGGAATGAAACGCGGGTCGCGTTCGGGCTGCGCGGCCAGCAATGCATCGTCTACCTTGCGGCGCCCGCCACCAATCACGACAGGTAAACCTTTCAGCTGCGGGTAGCGCAGCAGCTCAATGGACGCAAAAAAAGCGTCCATGTCTAGGTGGGCAATACGGCGCATTCGGCTGTGTATTAAAAATGGGGTGTGTGGCTGACTTGCAGAAAAAGTATCAGCACGACCACACACTTTAATGCGCGCAAGGTTCAGGCATTCATTGGGACTTGCGCATCGAGCAGCTTGCGTGTTGCCTTGTCTGCTGCAAACATATGCTCGACCCGAAGCGATGCCAGCGTGATGTCTTGCGGGGTACCAAATGTGGTGAACATGCTGAAAAATGCGAGCGGGCCGTGTGCGGTGGCAAACCGCGAGGTCAGCACTGGCGCAGCCTGGCTTTTCCACATAGCGTGCGCATGTTGGCCCTTTAGACGTTCGCGCAACATGGCGGCAAAAACTTCGACCTTGGGCGTGAGCGCTGGCTGCATCGAAGCTTCGTCTCGCAGATGCGCCAGCAGGGCAGGGCCGACTTCGCTCAGGTTGGTCATGTGCCGGGTGAAGCCTTCAGGGTGCGTCAGCATGTCCAGCAAATTCAGTGGCGTGTTGGTCAAACGCACTGCAACTTGCGGCATCAACGTGGTGGCCAGCCACTGTCCAGCCTGATTGATATGCAGCACATTCCAGTGAGCGTCCAGCACGAAAGCAGGCTGCGGGTCATGCGAGGTGATGAGCTGGATCAGTGCATCGTTTGCTTGTGCCAATACAGGCTCGTTCAACTTGGCTGCACTGTATTCTGGCGCGTAACCGGCTTGCAGCATGGCGGCGTTGCGCACTACCAGTGGCGCATCTAACTCATGTAGCCAGCTCATCAGCAGCTCGCGGCTAGGTTTTGCGCGGCCACTTTCTACAAAGCTGATGTGCCGCTGCGAGACGCCCACGCGCATCGAGAGCTCAAGCTGGCTCAATCGGCTGGCCTTGCGTGCCTGCTGCAGCGTTATCGGTAGGGTGTGGGTGAGCACATTCATTGGGTTATTGAAACACAGCAGAACATCGATTTAATGACCTTGGAGGTAATTGCTAAGACTCATCCCGCGCAACACACTGTGAACTTCATCAACAGTAAAGGAAAATGTATGCAACGCACCGTATTGGCCATCACGCTCTTGTTTTTTGCGGTACTTACTGCTGCAGCACTGTCAGAAGGCGGGATAGCAGGCATTCTTGACTGGCACGTCAAAAGCTACGGCGGCGGACAAGTCTTTGCAGACCTGGTTATAGCGTTGACATTAGCGATTGTTTGGATGTGGAACAACGCCAAAGTCTGCGGCCGCAATGTGTGGCCCTGGATTGCATTGACGTTACTGACTGGATCCTTTGGGCCACTGCTGTACTTGTTAACAGCCAAAGACGACACCCGCGCGGTTGCGATCAAGGTTAAGGCGTAACAATGCGGTAGATAAAGAATCTGGTGCTGCTCCAAGTTGCTGAAGTCGACTGGCTTGCAAACCCAGGGCAATCAAATCCACGACTACTTGCTGGAATCAAACCTTCGGATAAGAGCCCGCCAGCAAAATCCCTTCGTCAACGGCGTTGATATCGGTCTTGCCGCAAAAAGCCATCGTCAGGTCGAGTTCTTTGTGAATAATCTCGAGCGCCTTGGTCACACCCACCTCACCCATGGCGCCAAGCGCGTATAACCACGCGCGGCCAATGTACACACCATTGGCGCCTAGGGCGACGGCTTTGATGACGTCTTGCCCGCTGCGTATGCCGCCGTCCATGTGCACTTCGATATCTCTACCAACGGCGGCCACGATGCGGGGCAGGGCGCGTATGGACGACTCTGCGCCGTCGAGCTGCCTGCCGCCGTGGTTGGACACGATGAGTGCGTCTGCGCCGCTGTCAACGGCCAGACGTGCGTCTTCTTCATCTTGAATGCCCTTCAAAATAATCTTGCCGCCCCAGCGCTTTTTGATCCACTCGACGTCGCCCCAGTTCAAGGCTGGGTCAAACTGCTTGGCTGTCCAGTCGCTCAGCGATGTCATGTCCTCTACACCTTTGACGTGGCCCACAATATTGCCAAAGCCATGGCGCTTTGTGCCCAACATGCCCAGGCCCCAGCGCGGTTTGGTGGCCATGTTGATGATGTTTGGAATCGTCAGCTTGGGCGGGGCCGACAAGCCGTTTTTTAAGTCTTTGTGGCGTTGGCCGAGAATTTGCAAGTCAAGCGTGATGACGAGCGCCGAGCAGTTAGCGGCTTTAGCGCGGTCTATCAGCCGCTCAATAAAGTCACGGTATTTTAAAACATAGAGCTGAAACCAGAACGGGTGGCGGTCGGTTGCGGTCGCTACGTCTTCAATTGAGCAAATGCTCATGGTCGACAACGTGAACGGAATGCCGAATTTTTTGGCCGCGCGCGCCCCGCAAATTTCGCCGTCGGCGTGCTGCATACCGCTCATGCCGGTAGGCGCAATCGCCACCGGCATGGCGACGTTTTGGCCAATCATTTGGGTGGCGGTACTGCGGCCTTCCATATTGACAGCCACGCGCTGGCGGAACTTGATGCTTTGAAAATCTGCTTCATTGGCGCGGTAGGTGCCTTCGGTCCACGAGCCTGAATCAGCGTAGTCGTAAAACATGCGCGGCACGCGCGCCTTGTGCAGCACGCGCAGGTCTTCTATGTTGGTGATGACAGTCATGAGGTTCCTTGAGTTGCATTCATGGTAGCTGCGTGCTCGTCAACATGGCGTGAAGTTCACTGCACGGCCGTTGAAATTATTTTGATACGGCCTGCCCGCCTACAGCTTTCAGCCCGGCGCCGCGCACTTCGAGTTTGATTTCGTCGAGTACTGCGCCTTTGGCATCAAGCAGCTGCACCACATGCCTGCCGGGCCAAGGCAGCCATTGAACTTCTGCGCCCCTTGCCAGAGCTTTGCCGTCTATCTGCCAAGCGACGTTTTGGCCAACCGCTGTGAAAGTCACGCGTTGGCGGTTGGGCGGAATATCGGGGTCAAGCGCGATGATCACGCCGTTGGCGGGCGACGTGATTTTGGCCGCCCTGGCACCACCAAGTGCTTCAAATTCACCATGCTTTACGCCTTTTGTCGAATGAATACGGGCGCGAGAAGCTTCTGAATTAATAGCAAACTGGGCTTGCTCAGTGCCTTTTATAAACCACTCATTGCGCTTGGCTTCCAGCCCATTAAAGTCAACCAGGCTTTGCACCACACCGGCAGGCGGCGTGGGCGCGCGGCTTGGCTGCGTGCGGTGAAGGTGGTTCATCACTGCCGCCCAAATCGGCGCTGCGCCGCTGGTGCCGCTTACGTCCCACATGGGTGCGCCGCTGGCATTGCCAACCCATACGCCCACGGTGTACCGCTGGGAGTAGCCCACGGCCCAATTGTCGCGCATGTCTTTGCTGGTGCCGGTTTTAACGGCGGTCCAAAAGCGGGTGGCCAGCACACTGTCGGTGCCGAAGGTGCGGGCGCGCGCCAGCGGGTCGGCCAGGATGTCGGTGACGATGAAGGCGGCGCGTGGGTCAATGGCGGGGGCGGTAGAAGTAGAGACGGAGGTGGAGGGAGCAGGGGATGCCCCCACCCCAACACTCCCCCGGGAGGGGAGGGAGTTATCCGGGGAGGTCAAGCTGCCTTTCGCACCAGGTGAGAGCTGGGGTGGGGCCTTTTCGAATTTGACAACGCCCACACGCCCGCCATTGGC
>JANOWB010000326.1:0-2933 GCA_031417695.1 Polaromonas sp. | reverse complement strand
GCTGGCAAGTTTTTTGTTGCCTTGCAGCTCGCCTGCAATCACTTCAGCAGCCACATGCCCTTCATGCACCGCCTTGTGCGCGAGCATGGGTTGGCCGATGATGTCGCCGATGGCAAAGATGTGGGGCACGTTGGTGCGCATCTGGATGTCTACGCTGATAAAGCCGCGATCAGTGACGGCTACGCCAGCTTTGTCTGCGCCGAGCTTTTTACCGTTGGGGGTGCGGCCTACGGCTTGCAGCACCAGGTCGTAGGTTTGTGGCTCTGGCGCTTTGATGGCGGAATCAGTTGATTCAAACGTGACTTCAATCCCGGCTGCAGTGGCTTTGGCGCCGACCGTTTTGGTCTTGAGCATGATGTTGTCAAAACGCGGGGCATTCATTTTTAGCCAGAATTAGACCAGGTCGCGGTCGGCGCCTTGCTTCAGGCCGTCGAGCATTTCCACCACGTCCAGGCGTGCGCCCAGCGTGCTGTAGACCGTCCCCATCTCCAAGCCAATGATGCCGCCACCCAAAATTAGCATGCGTTTGGGCACTTCTTTCAAACCCAGTGCACCGGTGGAATCAACCACACGCGGGTCGTTGGGCATAAACGGCAAGCGCACGGCTTGTGAACCCGCGGCGATGATGCAGTTTTTAAACTGGATAGTTTGCGATTTGCCGGTTTTATCTTGCGCCGTGCCGCTGGTTTCTTCAACCTGCAAATGATTTGATCCGACGAATTGGCCGAGGCCGCGCACCACCGTCACCTTGCGTATTTTGGCCATGGCAGCCAAGCCGCCGGTGAGCTTGCCAACGACTTTATCTTTGTGGCTGCGCAGCAGGTCGATGTTGATTTTGGGTGGGCCAAAGTCAATACCAAGCGCTTTCATGTGACTGGCCTCATCCATCACCGCTGCGACGTGCAGCAGCGCTTTGGACGGGATGCAGCCAACGTTCAAACACACACCACCCAGCGCGGCGTAGCGCTCCACCAATATGACTTTTAGGCCAAGGTCTGCAGCGCGGAAAGCCGCGCTGTAGCCGCCCGGGCCAGCGCCCAAAACGAGCAGGTCGCAGTCCAAGTTAGTCTTGCCCGCATAGGTAGATGCGGACGCGGGGATGCCCTCACCCCTGCCCTCTCCCGGGGGGAGAGGGGGTGAAGACCAAGGCAAGCTTACTATGTTTTCAGAAGCTGCTTGCGCCCGTATTTCTTGCGCCACAGGCACTTTTAATGCCTGAATTGAGTCTGAATTGGCGTTTTCCAGGCTTAAAACTACAGATCCTTCTTTAACCTTGTCGCCCAGCTTGACGTTGATAGCTTTGACCACGCCCGCGCTAGA
The DNA here is from genome assembly GCA_031417695.1 of Polaromonas sp. Classification (GTDB taxonomy): domain Bacteria; phylum Pseudomonadota; class Gammaproteobacteria; order Burkholderiales; family Burkholderiaceae_C; genus Polaromonas. Next base: position 1,613 of record JANOWB010000326.1, on the reverse strand, counting down.
TGAAGGGATTTCCATCGACGCTTTGTCGCTTTCAACTGTGAGCAAGCTCTGATCAACGGCGATGGTGTCGCCCACCTTCACCAGCAGCTCAATGACAGTGACTTCGTCGAAATCACCAATATCGGGGACTTTAATTTCCAGCATATTAAGCTTTCAACTTCACTGAGTAAATATCAATCGGCCCACCCGAGTTTTTGTCAAATTCGCAGCCCGCGTTGATGCCAGCCATGGCCACTTCTTTGGCGGTTTTGGCGTTGCCCCACGCCGCGTGCATGGCCCCCAACGCAAAGCCGCGGCCAGTGCCGATTCCCCAAAATTCCTTGAATTCAAAAATTTCCCGGTAGCTGTACAAGCCATAAATACCGCTGGCGTTGGCTATCAGCACGGTGAACTGCATCGACTCATACGGGTCGTTGTCGTCTTCTTTGGTTTGCAAAAAGAAATTTTCTTTTAACAACGGGTGCAGCTTTAAAAAGGTGTCGTACACCTCGTCTTTTGAGGAGAGCTTCAACTCTTCTTTGGGTAACGCGTCCATCGCCTTGCGCAATGCGGGGAAATGCGCCACTGTGCCCGCCATGCCGATGTGGCTGATGCCCTGCGAGCCATTGACCTTGAAGATTTTGCTATTGGCCTCAAACCGGTGCGGCAAGCGGGTGTCGCCGAACGTCACCATGGTGTCAGCGGCCATGACGACCTGACCGGCTTTTTTAACGACGACTACTGTGGTCATAGTAAATTTTCTTTTCGTTCAATTTTTTAGTACCCGCGCGCCACCGCAAAACCGAGCGAAGCCATTAACAGAATGCCTGCAAAGTCAAAGCGCAGTATCCAGCGCACAGCCTGCGGCACAGTTGACGACACCTGTGACTTCGCTTGACGAATGAACACCTTGGTCCAAACGATTAAGCCGCTGGCCAAAATGAAAATAGCCAGCTTGAACCAGAAAGCAGGATTTGCGGCGTAGTAAGCGGTTGGCTTACCCAGCAATAAAACCATAGCCAAGCCGCTCAAGAGCATGACCCCCGCAGCGCCTGCAGACAACTTGTCAAAATTTGCAGTGCGTTGGGCATTGGCGCCAGTCAAACTAGCCGGCGTCAAAAAAATGTTTTTGCGTATGCTAGACCACAGCAACACCAACAGCGCACCTAAGTGAAGAGCTTTCACCAAACCAAGGCTGGTCAAAGTCACAACAGCACCCTTCTGAAGTCACTCAAAATCTGGCCGAGGTAAGCATTGAAACGCGCAGCAGCCGCGCCATCAATGACGCGGTGATCCCACGTCAGCGAAATCGGCAGCATCAGGCGGGGCTGGAATGCTTTGCCGTCCCACACGGGTTCCATATTGCTTTTGCACACACCCAAAATGGCGACTTCAGGCGCATTGATGATGGGGGTGAAATAACGCCCGCCGATTCCGCCCAGGCTGGAGATGGTGAAGCAGGCACCTTGCATTTCAGGCGGGCTGAGTTTGCCTTCGCGTGCTTTTTTGGCCAGCTCGCCCATTTCTGCGCTGATTTGCATCACGCCTTTTTTATCGCAATCGCGAATGACGGGCACCATCAGGCCGTTAGGTGTGTCGGCTGCAAAGGCGATGTGAAAGTAGTTTTTATAAAC
>JANOWB010000325.1:0-1616 GCA_031417695.1 Polaromonas sp. | reverse complement strand
TTCCATGCGCGCCAGGTAAATTTGAAGTCCATCGTGGGTTTAACTGGCCAGCATGGATAGGTCAATCTAGCTGGCCAGCTTAGACAAGTCGGCCACGCGGTTCATGGCCTGGTGCAGCGTGGCCAGCAGGCCCAGGCGGTTGGCCTTGAGCGCCGGGTCCTCGGCGTTGACCATCACTTTGTCAAAGAATGCGTCAACTGGGTCTTTTAACGCTGCCAAAGCCTGTAAATTAGCAGTGTAATCACCGTTTACCCAAGCAGAATCTGCTCGAGCAGCTATGGAGTTAATAGCGGCATAGAGTGCCTTTTCTTCTTCTACCTGCAATAAGGCGGGGTTGACTTTGGCCTCAACAGCACCTTCAGTTTTTTTCAAGATGTTGCCCACGCGTTTGTTGGCGGCGGCCAGGGCGGGGGCTTCGGGGAGTTGCGCGAAGGCGCGGACGGCGGCTAGGCGTTGCGCAACATCTGCCAAGCGTTGAGGGCGCAAGCTGATGACGGCATCGACTTCTTGGTTGCTGTAGCCCCGTTCGCGCAGCGAACCAGCAAAGCGGTCATAAATAAAGATTGTGAGAACGTCATTCCCTTTGCCATCAAATCCGATTCCAAACTCTGAATTGCTTGAGGCTTCGCGCGCAGCATCTGTTTGCGAAGTATTGAGTGAGGTCTGCCAGTTGGCTCTAGAAGCAATAGCAATTAAATCGCCCACGGCAATTTGTAAATCTTTCTCCACAAGCATCCGAACTACACCCAGCGCATGCCGACGTAACGCAAACGGATCTTTGTCGCCCGTGGGCAAGTTGCCAATACCGAACATGCCCACTAGCGTTTCAAGTTTGTCAGCCAGCGCCACAACCACACCTACCTGATTACGCGGCAATTCATCTCCCGCAAAACGCGGTTTGTAGTGGTCTTCAATCGCGTTGGCTATGTCATCCGTCAATCCGTCATGTCGCGCGTAGTAGCCGCCCATAATGCCTTGCAGTTCGGGGAACTCGCCTACCATGTCCGTCAGTAAATCTGTCTTGGCTAAGCGTGCAGCAGTCTCTGCCTGCTTGGCGAGCAGGTCGCCGCCCAGTTGCTGGCCGATGGCTTTGGCAATGGCACACACGCGCTGCATGCGCTCGCCCTGCGTGCCCAGCTTATTGTGGTAGACGACTTTGTTCAAACCCTCAACCCGCAACTCCAATGTCTTTTTACGGTCTTGGTCAAAGAAGAATTTGGCGTCTGCCAAACGCGGGCGCACCACACGCTCATTACCTTGAATGACGGCGCTGGCGTCCGCTGGGCTGATGTTGCTGACGACTAAAAATTTATTCGTCAGCTTGCCGCCCGCATCGAGCAACGGAAAATATTTTTGATTCGCCTTCATGGTCAAAATCAAACACTCTTGCGGCACGGCGAGAAATTCTTTTTCAAATTCGCACACCAGCACATTGGGCCGCTCCACCAGCGCTGTGACTTCGTCCAGCAGCGCGTCATCTTCAATGGCGCGTGCGCCATGGCCCACTTTGGCCGCAGCCGCCGCTAGCTGTTTAGCAATTTCGGTGCGGCGCTCTTCAAAACTGGCAATCACCGCGCCCTGCTCGCGCAATGTGGCGGCATAGCTGTCGGCATGCG
>JANOWB010000324.1:0-15506 GCA_031417695.1 Polaromonas sp. | reverse complement strand
GGCAGCTGCGCGCCGTCTATCGTGGCGCCCAGCTTGACGCCCGGGCTGGCGATGTCTTTAGTCAGCGCCAGCAACACATCGGGCGTGATGGGTCGGGCCGCGTCGAACTTGATTTTTGGGGAGCGGCGGTTAAGAATTTGTTTGAACAAGGGGTCAACCGCAACGCCAGCCCCACTGCTTTTGGTTAGATAAATGCGCGCAACCGCCCGGTTGTCCCAAGCATTGAGCAAAGCTGGCATTTCCTCTTGTGGCCACAACTCAACCCGGCTTGGCAACCCTTGCGCTTGAAGCGCCATGACCAGCAGCTCAATAAACGCACCGTGACCGATGAGAATTTGCCTGCCAAACGGATCGGTTTCAGGCAGTACCCGCTGCAGGTCGGTCGTCAAAGTAATGACATCGGGCTCGCGCAGATCCACAAGCCACGGCTGAAGGTTATGCGGATTGGGAGCGGTTATTGCGTAAGCCAGTGCGCGGCGGCGCGCGTCAGCCTCAACACCTGGCCCGCGCCACGCCTGGACTGCCTCAGCCGGATAGGCCTCTGACGTGAGTGCCACCCCGGCACCTGCGCCAACAGCGGCAACCACTACACCACCACCGGCAAGGCGAATGAAATTACGACGAATCATGATGTGCTTTCTAAATGCAAGAAAAAAACAGTTCTACTTGGGCTTGAAGAACACGACGATGCCCGCGACCACCATCCACACCGCCAAGACAGTGGCTGCGACTGCAATCGGCACTTGAAAGGCAATACCTATCGTTGGCAAAAACAGCGCGAATAAAAGCAGCGCGCTGATCATGCCGAATGCCGCCAACCAACGCGGCAGCGTTTTGCCAGTCCACGCCGCCGCCATGGCCAACCCAAGCGACAGCGCCATGAACAAACTGACACCCAGCAGCTCACCAATGCCGCCGCCGTAAGTGGTGATGGTGGTAAAAATAGCTTCAAGCACCTGCTTGCCTGCCGGGTCAGCCGCAGCGTGTTGCTGGGCCATGGCCGGCATGGCAGTGAGCCAGCGCAGTATGCCGATGCTGCGTGCCAAGGTCGATATCGCAGCGAAGGTGACGACCATCACAGCTATTGGCTTGGCCAGGCTGCCGCAGGTGCGCCATGCCAAAAGAGTCATCACCGGCAGTATCAGTACGGAGTAAAGCAGATACACCGCATAACCGAACGCCACCGCGGCGGGTGCGCTTGCAATAGCGGCCAACTGCTGTGCGGCAGGTGAGCGCAGGGACGCAGGCCAGCCAATCGCTGGGCCAAGAATAGCAATGGGTAGAAACGAAAGTATGGCAGCCGCAATCAACATGGTGCCGAGTAAAACGCGCTGTGAATAGTCGAGGCTTGATACCGTTTGGTCTATGGCGCCGAGTGTTTGGGATGTCATGGTGCAGTCCAATAAAAGAGTTAAATGGATGTGTATGGAAATGGGTCAGTGAAAACTCGTGCAATATTTAAGTCATCAAACCCAAACCGCTCAGTGCACTGACGGCAGCTTTTGCCAGCGGCGTGTGAGGCTCGGCGTCAATCAGCTTGCACAAACGCGTGTTGTCGAGCGCGTGCGGCGTGCTTTGCAAGTAACGCATTTCAACCAGTGACGCCAGTTCAGAATTGAACAAAGCAAGCACCCGCATCACAAGCCACGGCAGTGCCGATGTTTTAAGCGCTTGTCCAGCAGCCACCCATCCACGGGCCGCTGCGATTGGTTGAAGTGCTCTTAACCAGTCATGGCCACTGATCGTGTGACCCGCAAAATGCAGCACTTCAAACTTAGCCAACTGCTGGCGCCGCTCGGCCACCCTTACAAACGTCTGCGCCAAATCGGGCAGGTACGCCCACGGGGTGGCGATGTTAAGCGGGCCTGAATGCGTAAACGCTCCTCTTTTGATTTTGCTGACAGTCACCTTGTCAAACATCGAGCCGCTGCCACTGCCGAAGTAGTCGCCTGCCCGAATAATGACTGCGCGCAAACTCGATGTCTGCGTTGCCTGTTGCAGAGCCAGCTCCACGTCAACGCGAAGCTTGCCTTTCACGGTGGTGGGGATTTGCGGGGTACTTTCGTCCAACCGGCCGGGCATGTCAGCACCAAAGTTGTAGACATTGCCGGGGAACATCAGCAAAGCGTTGAGTGACTGTGCAGCGGCGATGGCAGACCCCATCATGGCGGGTACATGTTCGACCCAAGCTGCGTTGGTGTATGCAGGGTTCATGGCGTGGATCACCACGCTCACGCCCGTCAATTGAGCGGCAAACTGCTCAACGGGATCATTCCCCGTTATGAGCGCTGTGGCGCCAGGAGGCAATGCGGTGGCCAGCGCTTTTCGGGCTTGCGCAATGACCTGCCAGCCAGCGCTGGCAAAAGCTCTAGTGCAAGCCTGGCCTAATCGGCCATTGGCGCCAAGAATCAAAACTGCTGAAGTGTTTGTCATGGGTTGTCTTTTAAGTTGAACGAAGGTGTTGCGCTAATGAAGGTATTGTTTAAAAATCGGATGCATTACACAATTAGCTATCACTTCATATCTGAATTACATAAATGAATAGCTCATTCGACTGGACACTGGTTCGATCATTTCTAGCGGCGCTGGAGCACGGCAGCCTGCTCGGCGCGGCGCGGGCGCTTAAATCCAGTCAGCCGACGATTGGCCGGCACATTGCCGAGCTGGAATCGCAGCTGGGCGTGGCTCTGTTTGAGCGCACGGGGCGCGGCCTCAAGCCGCTGGAAATGGCGCTACGTCTGGCCGATGCAGCCAGGGCCATGGAGGCGGGTGCCCATCAATTGCAGCGCAGCGTTTCAAGCATTGACGAATCGGTAAGCGGTACCGTGCGCATTTCCGCCAGCCAGACGGTAGCCTGCGTTTTGCTGCCGCCGCTTCTGATGCAGTTGCAGCGCAAGCTACCAGGCATTCAAATTGAACTGGTGTCCAGCAACGAAGTCAGTAATTTGCTCCGGCGTGAAGCCGACATTGCGGTGCGCATGGTGCAACCTGACCAGACCAGCCTGGTGGTCAAGCGAATTGGCAAGGTGACGATTGGCACCTACGCACACCGAGACTATTTAAAGCGTGCCGGCACACCCCGCCAGCCACCCGAGCTTCTGAAACACGCTTTAATTGGCAGCGATAAAAACGAAGACATCATTCGCGGATTCATCAAAATGGGCTACCCGGTCACGAAAGACCAATTTGCGTTCCGCACAGACGACTTGATGGCGCACTGGCACGCGGTAAAGAGCGGCGTAGGCATCGGTTTTATTGCCGACTACCTGGCGCGCACTGATGTTGATGTAGTGCCACTGTTGCCCATGTTGAAAATACCTGCACTGCCAGTCTGGCTGGCGGTTCACCGTGAGATACGCGGAAGCAAGCGTATAAGGGCGGTGTACGATTTCCTTGGCGACAACATTGCCCAAGCCCTGCTGCCCACAACTTAAAAATTGGGATTCATCATGCACCCCAACCAGATGATGCTAGAAAAGTTTTATGCCGCCTTTGCGCGGCTTGATGCAGACACCATGGCCACCTGCTACGCGCCTGATGCGCAGTTTGATGATGAGGCTTTTTCGCTGCGCGGGCACGCACAAGTTACAGGCATGTGGCGCATGCTGTGCGAAACCACTAAAGCAAAGGGGCTGGCCGACTGGAAGCTGACGTGCAGCGGCATTGACGCCGATGGCAAAACCGGCAAGGCGCACTGGGAAGCTGACTACCGCTTCAGCGCCACCAACCGCTTGGTACACAACTCGATTGATGGCGTGTTTGAGTTCAATGACCAAGGCCTGATTACCCGCCACTGCGACAGTTTTAATTTTTGGAACTGGTCGCGCCAAGCGCTGGGCACCCCCGGCCTGCTTCTGGGGTGGACACCGTTCTTGCGCAACAAAGTAAGAACTACTGCAGCCGCCAATCTGCAGCGGTTTTTATCAGCAAAAAAAACTGAGAGGAATTGACATGACTTGGTTTGATAATTTTGAACAACGCAGCTTTGAAGTTAATGGCGCAACCATCAACGCGCGGGTGTCTACAACCGTGCTGGGCGCCGAGCAAAAGCCGCCTTTGCTGCTGCTGCACGGATTTCCGCAGTCGCACGTCATGTGGCACCGCGTCGCCCAGCAGCTTGAGCAGCAGTACTTTTTAGTGCTGCCCGACCTGCGTGGCTACGGCGATTCATCAAAAACGCCTGGCCTGCCTGACCACAGCAATTACAGCAAGCGCAATATGGCTTACGACATGACGTTGGTCATGGGCGCGCTGGGTATTGACGGCTTTTATCTATGCGGCCACGACCGGGGCGGGCGCGTAGCGCATCGGTTGGCACTGGACTACCCGGCTCGCGTTAAAAAGCTGTGTGTGATTGACATTGCCCCCACGCTTGACATGTACGAAGGCACCAGCTTGACCGCGCCGTACATGGAGTTTGCCAAGGCCTACTACCACTGGTTTGCCATGCTGCAACCTGCGCCGTTGCCCGAAATCATGATGGGTACCAACCACCTTGAAACGTCGATTGCCTACCTGCACGCCAAGCTGGGCGGCTGGGGCAGCGCTGGGCTAGGCTACATCGAGCCGCAAGCACTTAAAGAATACGAACGCTGCTTTTGTAATCCGGAAGCGCTTCACGCCGCCTGTGAAGATTACCGCGCCAGCGCCACCATTGATTTGACGCACGACCGTGCAAGCCGCGAGCAAGGAGACAAAATTGCCTGCGATTTACGGGTGCTGTGGGGCGCACGCGGTGTGGTGCAACGCCTGTTTGACCCGATGACACTGTGGCGCGCGCAATGCAGCGCGGCGGTTAGCGGCCAGGCCATGGCGGCTGGGCATTTCATTCCTGAAGAGTTGCCGGTGCAAACCGCCAAGGCCCTGGCAGAGTTTTTTGTCTAAACGTTGTCTAAACGGCCAACACTCAAAAGCCACACTTTTGCTATTATTAGCGTAGCTGCTCGCACCCGTATTTATTCGTTAAAAGCCCTAAACATCATAAATTCTGGATTCAATGTCAGTATTCAGGCCCATCGGCAAGCTACGGGTTGACGCGCGGCGCTAGCGCTGCACAATAACAACTGGCGCACCCACTGCAAAAACCCAAACTAAAAATCGGAGACCACCATGAGCTCATCAGACAAAACATCAGCCGACGGCAGTGCGTTTTCTAACTTCGGCAAGTTTGTACCGGGTTTTGATTTTTTGCAGAACCTGGCCACGCAGGCGGCTGGCACAGCGGCCGAACGCATTCCCCAATTGCCCAATTTAGGCAATTGGGTGGCGCCCACGCTTAATGTGGAAGAGCTGGACAAGCGCATTGGCGAGTTGAAGTCGGTGCAGTTTTGGCTTGATCAAAATGCAACCGCACTGAAGGCCACCATTCAAGCGCTTGAAGTGCAAAAAATGACGCTGGCAACCCTGAAGGGCATGAACTTCAACATGGGCGACGTGGCCAATGCGTTCAAGCTCAAGGTGGCCGACACAGTGGCCGGTGGCGTGCAGGGCATGGCTGACAAGGCCAAAACCTTCGCGGGCCTTGAAGTGCCGCAGCGAGCCGCGCCATCACAGACTAAAGCCAAAGCAAAACCCAATGCGGCGGCTCCAGCAGGGGTGGTTGACCCCATGCAATGGTGGGGCGCTTTGACTCAGCAGTTTCAAACCATTGCCGCTGACGCAATGAAAGATGCCGCCAAAAAAACCGCCATCGACACCGCTAAAAGCATGACAACTGGCCTTGCCAAAGACGCCATGAAAACCGCCAGCGGCATGGCAAAAAATGTAGCCAAAGGCATGGCCAGCAGCGCCAGCAAAACCGTTGCAGACGGCGCAAAAGCCGCCATGAACAGCGCGCTGCGCACCCGCCAGGCTTGGCCTACGCCCGTTGCCTCCAAAAAGCCCGCGCCTAAGCGTGCCGCCGCTAAAACAACGCGCAAGACCAGCGGCTCAAAATGAAGTTGTGCAAATGCCCATGAAGCTTTTTCCCTACGGTCACGCCACGCACCCCCAGTGGCCCATGGCGGCGGCGCTGGTGCTGGCGCAATTGCGCGCGCACATGGCTCTGCCCGACTACGCCGATACGCCCACATTGGCGCTGCTGTACATCACCGACCGGTATGCCCCGCAGGCGCAAGACATTCTTGACCACTTGAGCGCTGAGCTGCCTGAAATTACCGACTGGAGCGGCACCGTTGGCGTGGGCATTGCATCGAACAACGTCGAGTACTTTGACGAGCCCGCCATGGCCGTCATGCTGTGCGAATTGCCGCACGACCAGTACCGTGTGTTTTCAGGCGTGTCGCCTTTACCGCCTGCGGCCAAGGGCGTTTTTACAGCCCACACAGCGCTGGTGCACGCTGATTCAGGCACCCCCGACGTGGCCGAGCTGATCGACGAAATGGCCCAGCGCACAGCCAGTGGCTATGTGTTTGGCGGGCTAGCATCGAGCCGCAGCAATACAGTGCAATTTGCGCTCAGTGGCAACGGCAACGTCAAAGGACACGGCGCAGCCAGCGGCGTGTTCAGCGGCGGCCTGAGTGGGGTGGCTTTTGGCCAGGGTGCGGCATTGATGTCACGCGTTACGCAGGGCTGCCAGCCGGTGTCTAAAGCGCGAGTGATTACCGCTTGCGACGGCAACGTGGTCACTGAACTTGACGGCGAAAGCGCGCTAGACGTGATGCTGGCCGACCTGAGCGTGACGCTGGAGCAGCCGCGCGAAGCGCTCGAAAAAGTCCGCGCCACGCTGGTTGGCCTGAGCAGCCCTGAAGGCGGCTTGAACGACAGCCGCATGAAGCACCCCGGCCAATTTGGCGCAGACGTACTGGTGCGCCACATCATTGGCCTTGACCCTGCACGCCGAGGCATTGCGATTGCAGACGCGCCCACAGTCGGCACCACGCTGGCGTTTTGCGAGCGCAACAGCCAGGCAGCGCGAGCAGACTTGGTTCGCGTGTGCGCAGAAATCCGCGAAGAACTAGAACCCGAAGAGCTGGCACTAGAAGTAGCCAGCGCCTTGAGCGCACCCGAGGCTGAGTCAGCCCCGCACCCCGCACGCCGCATTGCCGGCGCAATTTACGTCAGCTGCGCCGGGCGCGGCGGCCCCCATTTCGGCGCACCCAGCGCCGAGCTGCAAATCATTCGCCGCGCACTGGGCGACGTGCCACTGGTAGGCTTTTTTGCAGGCGGCGAGATCGCCCGCCACCACCTGTATGGCTACACCGGGGTGCTGACTGTTTTCACCGCACAAGAAACTAATCCTTCGTAAACATCGTGTCGGTTCAAGCATGGGCCGCAGATCTGGCTTTGCCAGTCGGCAGGCGCAGCCCCCTGCAAGGGGGGAGGGAAGCGACACGCAGTGCGCAACGATAGGGGTGAGCCTGTGTTCTCAGTCCCCTGTAGGGGAAAAGGAAGCTACACGAAGTGAGCGACGATAGGGGGGTACTTTATCTCCGCATAGCGACAAAAGCCTGAAACTCCCAGCTGCGCATACCCAACACCAACGTATAGCCGCCCAGCTCTTTGGGGTTGAGTTTTTGATCTGCCTGGTGCTGCTGCGCAAAATCTTGCGCCACCCGCTGAATGCGCTCAACAAACGACGGCGCCAGCCCGCGGCTGATCGAGCCGTGCACCAGCTGCAAACATTCACCCTCGCCTGAAAAGCCGCCTGAGTAATAGTCAAGCAGCGCGTTCTCGCGAAAGTAATTCATCATGGCGCCGTGTGGTCGCCAGCGAAATGTTTTGGCCAGCTTCAGGCGGTAGCGGTTCAGTGGCTTGAGCTCGATGATGCCGATGCGGTCAAGTTGCACAAAGCACTTGATGCATTCGGCCTCAGTCAGCCGGTAGCTGCTGATAATTTGCTCTAGCGTCCATTGCGACAACACACAGATGGCGGTCAGCAGCAGTTTTTTGTCGGCCACCACGGCTTTTTCTTGCTGCTCAGTCAGGCCGGCCAGCAGGGGCTGCATGTCCGCCACGCGTTTGGCCAGCTCAGCAAAGTCCATTTTTAGCGCCCGGCAAATCTCGTCAATGCGCGACAGCGGCATGTCACCTTTTGACAGCATGCGCTTGACGCTCGACTCGGCCATACCCAAAGCCACCGCCAGGTCTGCATAAGTCATTTGCGCGGCTTTGAGCTCTGCTTTAACGGCTGCTACCAAATCGGCGCTGGTACTCATTGATGACTCCCGCGTTGAAACCTAAAAAGGTATCGTTTTTCGATACTTTCGGCATTCTATTACGGTGCAGTGGCTTTTTCTACCTGTGATGGGGGCCACGCACCAGACACTTCCTGCACTTCTTTCACTTCTTGCAATTTTTGATTCTCTAGAAAGCAACTATGCCGAACTCACTGAGCTTTAAAACGAAACAACTCGAGCAAATGCTGCTGGCTATTGCCGCAGCGCTGTTGATGCTGGCCGTCGTTGGCCCGGACATCGCGCAACCCGCACACCAGCATGCATTTGCTGATGCTCGCCGGTGCTTCAGCGTGCCGAACGCGATGGACGTGTTGAGCAACATCGCCTTTGCAGCGGGGGGCGTGGCCGGGCTGTTGGGCGTGTACCGCCTGATTCAACGCGTGCGGGCCACTGCCGAACACGCGCTGGCGGCGTTGTTCTTTGCGGGGCTGGTTTGCACGGCGGCGGCTTCGACGTGCTATCACTTGCGGCCTGATGATGCAGGCCTGGGCGTTGACCGCTTGGGCATGGTGATTGCATTTGCAGGTTTGCTGGGCCTGGCTGTCGCTGGCCGCATTAGCCACAGAGCCGGTGCGGCGACTGCTGGCGCGGTGTTGCTGCTAGGCCCGTTAAGCATTTGGGTTTGGCTGGCATCAGGCAACGTGTTTCCTTGGCTGGTGATTCAGTTCGGCGGCATGGCGTTGATTTTGTTGATGGCTACCTTGCCACGTTTATCGGGGGCGCTGGCAGTGCGCTGGGGCGTAGTGATAGTGGTCTACGCCGTTGCCAAGCTGTTTGAAGCGGATGACCATCAGGTGTACGCCTTAACTGCCGAAATGGTGTCGGGCCACAGCCTGAAGCACCTGGTGGCCAGCCTGGCGGCATGGCCTGTTCTTGCGGCGCTTCGATCTGCAACTGCAGTGGCCTCTGAACACTCTTTTGCGCCGCTTAAAAAGCCGGGCAGAATCCAGTCAGCGAATATTGACACTACCGCCATGTGATGGCTATTCAAAACAATGCAGAAAAATATTTACCAGGATTCGAGCATGTCTATGAACACTGTAACCACCGCAACGACTGCAGAGGCATTACCCGATGCATCAAACCCACATGAGCACCCAAACCAGTTCGCACTGCTCAGGCAGCGGCGTTTTGCACCATTTTTCTGGACGCAGTTTTCAGGTGCGGCCAACGACAACCTGTTCAAGTTCGCCTTCACCGTGATGGTGACTTACCAGCTCAGCGTGAGCTGGTTGCCACCCGCGCTGGCCGGGCTGGTGATTGGTGCGCTGTTCATATTGCCGTTTTTACTGTTCTCGGCCACCAGCGGGCAGCTGACAGACAAATATGAAAAAACGCGAGTCATTCGCTTCGTTAAAAATCTCGAAATCGTCATCATGCTGGTGGCCGCCGCAGGCTTCATGAGCAACAACGTTGACGTGCAAGTGCCGGTGCTGCTGGCATGCACTTTTTTAATGGGTTTGCATTCAACCCTGTTTGGCCCGGTTAAGTTCGCTTATTTGCCGCAAGCCTTGAGCGAGCGCGAACTCACCGGCGGCAACGGCATGGTGGAGATGGGTACCTTTGTGGCCATTTTGCTGGGCAATATTGTGGGCGGCTTGCTGGTGGCGTTGCCCTCCGTAGGGCCCACTTATGTCGCGGTGGGTTGCGTGCTGTTGGCTGTTGCCGGGCGGGTAGTGGCGCAGTACATTCCGCTGGCACCCGCTACTGACCCGGGTTTGAAAATCAACTGGAACCCGATCACTGAAACGCTGAAAAACCTGAAATTGGCCAAAGAAAATATCGTGGTGTTCCGATCGATGCTAGGCATCAGCTGGATGTGGTTTTTTGGCGCGGTTTTCTTGAGCCAGTTCCCGAGCTTTGCTAAAGAAACACTGCACGGCGATGCGCAGGTGGCGTCGCTGCTGCTGGTGGTGTTTTCAATCGGCATCGCTACTGGTTCGTTGCTGTGCGAAACCCTCAGCAAGCGCCACGTCGAAATTGGCTTGGTGCCGCTAGGCGCTATCGGCATGAGCGTGTTTGCGATCGACTTGTACTTTGCGTCGCGCGGCTTGCCTGCCGCCAATGTCATGAGCTTGGGTACTTTTATTGGGCAAGGCGCGCATTGGCGCGTCATGGCTGACCTGGCGCTGCTCAGCTTGTTTGCCGGTTTGTACAGCGTGCCCATGTACGCGCTAATTCAGCTGCGCAGCCAACCCACCCACCGCGCTCGCATCATCGCCGCGAATAATATTTTGAATGCGCTGTTCATGATCGTCAGCGCCATTTTGGCGGGCGCATTGCTCAAAGCCGAGTTCACCATTCCGCAAATCTTTTTATTCGTCGGGCTGGCCAATGCCGTGGTGGCGTTTTACATTTTCATGCTGGTGCCTGAATATTTGCTGCGCTTTGTCGCCTTCATGCTCTCGCGCTGCGTGTATCGCTTTAAAGTCACTGGCGACCACAACTTGCCCACCCAAGGCGCAGCGATATTGACTTGCAACCACGTCAGCTTCATTGACCCGGTGCTGCTGATGGCGGCCAGCCCCCGCCCCATTTACTTTGTGATGGATCACCGCATTTTTAAAATGCCAGTGCTGGGCTGGTTCTTCAGACTCGTCAAAGCCATACCGATTGCACCGCGCGCCGAAGACCCGGTGATGTACGAAGCCGCGTTTGAAGCCGCTGCCAAGGTGCTGCGCAACGGCGATCTGCTGGCGATTTTTCCAGAAGGCGGCATTACCAAAGACGGGGAGCTGCAGCCATTCAAAGGCGGCATTATGAAAATTTTGGGAAATGCCAAACACGATGGTGTGAACGCCCCGGTGATACCGATAGCGTTGACGAATCTGTGGGGCTCGTATTTCAGCCGGGTTGAAGGCGCGGCAATGATCAGACCCTTTCGACGTGGTTTTGGCAATCGCGTCTGCTTGAATGTCGACACGCCAATTGCACCAGAAAACGTTACGCCAGAATACCTACAAGTTAAAGTTGTGCAACTTCTGCAAAAGGAAAACGCGTGAATCCATCTCAATTTTTTAACCTTGGCGGTCGCTTGTCCCTGGTTAGCTTCTGGCTAAACACTGCAACCGTATGGTTTATTTTTTATCTTGTGTCGAGCGCAGTGGGAGACAACGCCTCGCATGTGGTGACCTGGCTCGTCAACGGCTGCGCACTGCTAGTTCTTGCACTTTTATGCATCAGGCGACTGCATGACCGAAATTATTCTGGTTGGTGGCTGCTTTTAGCGCTTGTACCGGTGCTTGGTGCGCTTTGGCTGGTTTGGCAGTGCGCTTTGATGCGCGGCCTGGTGCAGGGCAATCGTTGGGGTGAAGACCCGCTGCAATCTCGCGGTGACTACCTTGTTGTGCGTTGAGGAATTTATGCAGCAAAACACATTAATCGTCAACGATGTCACGGGCCTGAACCCGGTGGCGGTGTGGGCTATCAGCAAGCCTAAAACTGTGGATGAGGTGGTTGATGCCATCCGGCGCACCAACGGTGCCATTTCAATCGGCGGGGGGCACTTCAGCATGGGTGGCCAGACAGCCAGCGCAGGTAGCCTGCATCTGGACATGCGCGACATGAATCAGGTCATCGCATTTCTGCCACAGGAAAAAACCATACGCGTACAAGCTGGCATTCGCTGGTGCGACATCCAGCGTTTTGTCGACCCGCATGGACTTGCCGTAAAGATCATGCAGACGTATGCCAACTTTACTGTAGGCGGAGCATTGGGTGTCAATTGTCATGGCCGCTACATGGGTTTGGGGCCGGTTGTTTTGTCGGTGCTTGAGATCACGGTGGTGATGGCTGACGGCAGTGTTGTGCAAGCCTCACCTGCCGCTAATGCTGAGATTTTTTATAGCGTCATCGGTGGGTATGGCGGCCTTGCTGTGATGGTGGAGGCAAAACTGAGTCTTGCAGACAACGTCAAGGTCAAACGTTTGGCTCGCAAAATGAGCTCCGCCGAATACATCAGCCACTTCAAATCCAAAGTCCGGCACTTCAGCGATGCGGTCTTTCATAACGCTGACCTTTACCCGCCCCACTACCGTAAGGTGCGGTCAGTTACCTGGGCGCGTACCGATGAGCCAACCACCGAACCGCGGCGGCTCCAGCAAGGAGGTCAGAGCTATTCAGTGAATCGCTATTTTGTTTGGGCGGTGACTGAAACCCCCTTGGGCAAGTGGCGTCGTGAGTACCTGATCGACCCGCTGCTTTACATGTTTCGCAAGGTGCACTGGCGTAATTTTGAAGCCGGATATGACGTTGCAGAACTCGAACCGGTTTCAAGAAAGTTAACCACCTACGTGCTGCAGGAGTACTTTGTTCCGGTAGATCGATTCAACGACTTTGTGCCGAAGATGGCAGAAATTCTTCAACGTCACAGGGTGAATGCGCTCAATGTGTCAGTGCGACATGCCCAGCAAGATGCAGGTACCATCATGGCGTGGGCACGCGGCGAGACCTTTGCATTTGTTCTTTACTACAAGCAACGAACCCGGGACAACGCCATCAATCGCGTGTCGGTGTGGACGCGTGAGCTTATAGACGCGGCCATCAGTGTGGGCGGCAGTTACTACCTGCCTTACCAGCCGCATGCAACGCCAGAGCAGTTTCACGCGGCTTATCCGCGCGCAAAGGAGTTGTTCGCTCTAAAAGAAAAGCTTGATCCGGGCTTCAGATTTAGAAACGTACTTTGGGACAAATACTATGCGCCGACATTGCCGGAAGTGGACAGCGCCAAATCCAATTCTGAATTCAGGGCCGTCTTTTCTGAAATGCATTGGCACGATGGTTTTTATAAGTTTCTACAAAATATTTATCGTCTTTATCCGGAAGATCGTTTTCATACGCTGATCAAAAACACCTGCGTAGAACTTGACAATGATGAGGCCATTTATCGACGGTTGCAGCGGGAGCTGCCGAAGATCAAACCCATGCTGGCAGACCTTACATTGGCATTGCCTGCACTTTTCAAGCAGAAAAAAGAAATGGCGGATCAAACCCTTCGCTTGCTGGGATCAGTCAAACAAATTCAAGGCTATGTTGAGATTGGTTCAACCGGCCGCTACATCAGCGAATTGCGTAAGAGGCTAACTGTCACTGGTCCTATCACCTTGATCAATGACGTCGCTCCGACAAACTCCCCAGCTGACATCGCCGAGCGTGGTGGGCTGGCGAAAATTGGCAGTTTTGCTGCACTGGCTGATTACGATCCTCTGCCAGCATCGCTTGCGGACAGCAGTGTTGAACTCATCAGCTGCTATATCGGTCTGCATCATTGCCCGCTTGACAAGCTGGACGCTTTCGTCGCGTCTATTTGCAGGGTACTTAAGCCAGGCGGTCTATTTATTTTGCGCGATCACGATGTCACCAGCCCCGCCATGCACACGTTTGTGTCTTTGGTTCATACGGTCTTTAACGCGGGGCTCAACGGCGATTGGGAAACCAATCAAAGTGACCTGCGTCACTTCAGGCCCATTGCCCAATGGGTTTCCTACCTGGGTGAGCACGGCTTGCGTGATTCTGGCCAACGCGAGCTGCAGGCAAATGACCCGTCTGACAATGTGTTGTTGGCATTTACGCGGGTGGCAGCATGAAGCAGGGGGCGCGAGCATTTTTTTGTAGCTTTGCACTAACCGCGGCGGTTGTGATTGGTGGTGCGACCAGCGCAGTGGCTGCACCTGCCACTGCAACGACCCCACCTGAGCACGTGCGCGGCCTGGAGCAAACGCTGCTGACCTATCCTGAGTGGTTTTTAGTATTCAGCCCGTACGAATACGGTGAATTCATCGTCGGCAACGCGCCAAGTAATTTTCCTTACTACGGTCACATTGGCCAGTTCTGGCAGAGCTACAAGGCCGTTTACCAAGAAACGCGCAGGCGCAGTCTTGAACTCAATCCAGGTTATCACTTGATGATCATGGTCATCGGCATCAGCACAACGGTTGAATATGCCATCAAGTCGGCATATGAGTTGTTAGTAGGTCGGCTGACTGAATCAAGCGCCAACCAGCTTACCCCCGAAGACCGATATGCCTCAGCAGTGGCACAGGACTATGTTCGTTTTATACGCGTACAGCCTTGGTATGAATACGATTTTGATGAAGCGCTGGCTGGCCTGTGGCGGGACAACCCAACAAGCGGACCCAATATGCTGCGCAAATGGGAGCGCCGTTTTGCGCTGACAACCGAATACTTGGTGAAGACGGGTTACGCGCGTCTTATCAAATTGGGTACCCAATCAATTTATGACGCGCCCTTGCCAGTCACTGCCATAGTGGTTGTGCCGCAACCTACAGTTAACGCCAATTTGCCCGAATTGAAGCTACTCGCAACCCTGGCAGATGGGGCTTCGGTTGTGACCGTTCCCAGGTACGAGGCTTTCACCAGCTACGCGCAAGCGGTGGCAATACAAGGCATCAACTTTAAAGAAATTGCAGGCAACAGCTCATTCATTTTGGTGAGCCTGTTGGCGCCCGACAGCTGGGCATTGCAAAGTCCTGCAACGCTGTTGCTGGTACAACCCATACTGACGCGGGCAGGCATCAAACGCGTGATACTGACCATTCCGGTCACGTCTCTCGCAGAAGCATTGAGACAGTGGAAATCTGCAAACTTGCAGGTTGAGCATGTTTTTGACTATTGACTAAAGCGGCGCAACACGTATGAGTTTTGTATCCAAATTTTTGTTGCGTCTGGTTTCGGCAACCGTATTGCTGCTTGTTTTATGGGTGATGCTGTCGTGGCTCAGAGCCGGGT
Source organism: Polaromonas sp. (assembly GCA_031417695.1). GTDB lineage: Bacteria > Pseudomonadota > Gammaproteobacteria > Burkholderiales > Burkholderiaceae_C > Polaromonas. Next base: position 582 of record JANOWB010000324.1, on the reverse strand, counting down.
GGGTGGAGGACCGCACCGCACAGCAAGCGGCACCCGCGCAAGGTCGCTGGCTTCGCGCAAACGATGTAGATATGTACGTGCAGGAGTTCGGTGACCCTCTGGCACCACCGCTGGTACTTACTCACGGGACTGGCGCTTGGAGCGGCACTTGGGATCAGAACGTTCAGGCCATGGCCAAAGCTGGTTACCGCGTCATAGCGGTCGATTTGCCCCCGTTTGGCTACAGCACGCGGCCTGTGTCCCGCGACTACAGCCGCATCGCTCAGGCACGCCGCGTCGTGGGTCTTATAGATTCTCTGAAGCTTGGGCCCGTCACGCTGCTCGGGCACTCCTATGGCGGAGGCCCTGCTGCTGAGGCTGCCATGCTTGCACCGGACCGCGTGCGTCATTTGATTCTTCTGGATGCGGCGATAGGCTTGGTTGAGAGCCCTGCACCCGAAGACGGCGGCGTTGCCACAGCGTTGCTTGGCATCAGACCACTGCGCACGGCAATTGTGGCCACGCTCTTTACTCAACCGCTATTTGGTGAATTCTGGTTACGCAAGTTTGTGGCTCGCAAGGAGGTCGTGACGGCGGCGCGGC
>JANOWB010000323.1:0-2192 GCA_031417695.1 Polaromonas sp. | reverse complement strand
CGACGCCGTGCGCGATGCAGGCTTTGGCAAGCCGCGTATTGAAGGTGAAGAAAATGGCGAGTGGATCATTGTGGATTGCGGCGCTGCTGTGGCGCACATCATGCAGCCGACCATTCGGCAGTACTACCACCTTGAAGAGTTGTGGGGCGACAAGCCGATCAAGCTCAAACTCGGTGCGCCTGCGCCACTGGTGAAAGCGGCGAAAATTGAAGTTGAGCCTGAGCCGGTTGTGAAAGTGAAAACCGTAAAAAGCGTGGCAGGCAAAAAAGTGGCGGCTAAAAAATCTGGCAAAGCTTCTAAACAGGCGTCAGGCAAACCTGAAGTCAAAGCGCCCGTGCGCATCCCAACGACCACGGTCGACTCCAGCTATGTCGGCAGAATTGGCAAAACCAACGACTGGACGGCCAAGCGAAACGCGACTGAAGTTGCTGCAGAGCCGGTGCCCGTAGCGCGCAAGCCGGCTGCAAAATCAGCAGTCAAGACGCCCATCGTCAAAGTACCGGTGGCGAAAAAAGTAGCTGCTAAAAAAGTAGCCCTGAAAACCGCTGCAAAAGCTGCCACCAAGAGTGCTGCCAATAAACCTGCGCCTAAGAAGCCAGCAACAAAAACCGCTGCTCCGCGTAGCAAATGAGGCTGACGATAGTCGCCGTTGGCCTGAAGGTGCCCGACTGGGCGCAAACCGCTTACGACGACTACGCCAAACGCTTTCCGCCTGAAATTAAAGTCGAGCTGAAAGCCGTTAAAACCGAGCCGCGCGCGTCCAAAACACTCGATACGCTTTTGCTGGCTGAAAAGTCCCGTATAGAAGCAGCAATTCCACGCGGCACGCATGTCGTTGCGCTGGACGAGCGCGGTACCAACGTCACCACGGTCGCGCTGGCTGAGCGACTCAAAGCCTGGCAATTGTCGGGCGACGATGTGGCGATTGTGATTGGCGGGCCAGATGGGCTGGATGCCGGTTTTAAAAAAGCGGCGCATGAACGTTTGCGTTTGTCCGACTTAACACTACCGCATGCGATGGTGCGGGTGCTGCTCATTGAACAGCTCTACCGGGCGTGGAGCGTAACGATCAATCATCCATACCACCGGGAATGATATGACTGATTTCATCTACCTTGCATCCCAAAGTCCACGCCGCAGACAACTGCTGGAGCAACTCGGCGTGCGATACGAATTGCTGCTGCCCGAGAAGAGTGAAGACGCGGAAGCGTTAGAAATCGCTCTCAAAAACGAAGCACCTACTGCTTATGTCAAGCGAGTCACCAATCTCAAACTGGATGCTGCTGTTGGCCGTTTAAAGCGGCGTGGGCTTCAACCGGCACTTGTTCTTTGCTCAGACACCACAGTGGCATTGGGCCGCGCTATTTACGGCAAGCCAGATGACGCGCTAGACGCAAAACGCATGTTGGCAGAGCTGTCTGGCAATACCCACCGCGTGTTGACGGCTGTGGCGGTACAGGCAGGCCGCAAGCGGTTTGATGCACTCAGTACCTCTAGGGTCACATTCGAGGCCATGACGGCCAGGCAAATCAGCGCCTATGTTTCCACTGGCGAGCCGCTCGGCAAAGCCGGTGCGTATGCGGTGCAGGGCAGGGCTGCCGTCCACATCACGCGCATCGACGGCAGCTACAGCGGCATCATGGGGTTGCCGATCCGTGAAACGGCGCTGCTGCTCAAAGCGGCCGGCCTGAGAATTTAGAATTCAACGCAATGCAACAAGACATCCTCATCAACTGGTCGCCCCAGGAAACTCGTGTAGCCGTCATTGAACATGGCGCGTTGCAAGAGCTGCAGGTTGAACGTTCGTTAGAGCGCGGACTGGTCGGCAACGTGTATTTGGGCAAGGTGGTGCGCGTGCTGCCGGGCATGCAGTCAGCCTTCATTGACATTGGCCTGGACAAAGCTGCCTTCCTGCACGTGGCGGACTTGATGAGCAGCATCAACAGTCGCCATGCGGACGGCGACGTGCCCGCACCCGCCGTTCAGCCCATTGAAAAGCAGCTGTTTGAAGGCCAGGCCGTGATGGTGCAGGTGTTGAAGGACCCAATTGGCACCAAGGGCGCACGACTTACCGCGCAAATCAGTATTGCAGGGCGTTTGCTGGTTTTTCTGCCGCAAGATGACCACGTGGGTGTGTCCCAAAAAATTCCGCCCAAGCAACGTGAAGAGCTGCGGCAACGTGTAATTGCTCT
>JANOWB010000322.1:0-5506 GCA_031417695.1 Polaromonas sp. | reverse complement strand
TTACTTTTATAGATTTATTTTGAGTCCACCTGCCAGCCTCTGGGGATTTAACAGCGAGACATTGGCTTTCCCCGTGCGGCAGTTTAAAGTTACGCCATGAAACAACTCATCGTTTGCCTCACTTTGATCGTTGCCTCCTGGGCCGCGCACGCGCAACTCACGCTGGTGCGCACGCTTGAAAACATCAGCGAATATTCGCTGCCTAACGGCCTGCAGGTGCTGTTGGTGCCAGACAGCACCAAGCCCGTGGCAACGGTCAATATCACCTACCGGGTCGGTTCGCGCCACGAAGGCGCGGGGGAAACCGGCTCAGCGCACCTGCTTGAGCACATGCTGTTTAAGGCCCGCGGTGCAATTGAAGACCCCAAACGTGAGATGCAGTCACTCGGTATGCGCTGGAACGGCACCACCTGGTTTGACCGCACCAACTACTTTGCAAGCTTTTTGAGCAATGACAACGAAGCGGCCAAACGCATGGACTTCATGCTTGGTTGGCTCAGCACGATGATGACGCAGGCCAAATTCAGTCGGACTGATTTAGACACAGAAATGACAGTAGTGCGCAACGAGTTTGAGCGCGCCGAAAACGAGCCTGGCCGTGTACTTGGCGACCGCATGCGCGGCATTGCTTTTAGCTACCACGGCTACCGCCACAGCGTACTGGGCGCCAGAACCGATATCGAAAACATGCCGCTAGACGCGCTGTACGCTTTTTACAGAAAGCACTATCGCCCCGACAACGCGACGCTGGTTATTGCGGGCCGTTTTGATGTGGATGCCGTCAAGCTGAAAATTGCAACGGGTTTTGGCGCCATTGCCAAGCCCGACACGCCGCTGCCTGCCACGTACACGCTTGACCCGGTGCAAGACGGCGAGCGCAGCGTAACGTTGCGGCGCACCGGCGGCTTTGCCAGCACGGCCGTGTTGTACCGCATGCCAGCGGGCGGCACCCGGCAGGGCGTTACAGCGCGCTTGTTGGCTGAAACCTTGAGCCAGCGCGGCGGCCCGCTGGTCAGAGCGCTGGTGGTACCCCAACTGGCGGTGACTGAATACGCAAGTTACACCTCTACCCGTGAACCCGGCTTTTTAGTGGCCGGCATTGGCCTGCCCGAAAAAGCCGACGGCATGGGTGACGACCAATACGCCATCAAAGCCATCGCTTCAGCCGCGGCGCTGGCCAAGGTGATGGAAATTTACCAACCTACTGACGCAGAAGTACAAACCGCACGCCAAACGCTGCTGGCTAACTGGCGCGCGCTGCTACGCGACGCGGAAGCCACCGGGCAAGCCCTAAGCGAAATGGTCGCCATGGGCGACTGGCGCCTGATTTTTGGCGTGCGCGACGCGCTAGCAGCCATCACGCCGCAAGAGGTTCGCCAGCTGGCCAGCAGCTACTTGCTGGCCAGTAACCGCACGGCAGGTACTTACTTGCCGCTGCCTGCCGACGCAGCGCTAAAAACGGCGCGCGCGCCAGCGACGTCAGCACCCAGCACAAGCCAATTGGTGTCCAGCGACAGCACGCTGCCCAGCCAGAAATCAGACCTGTCGATCATTGCGGCTATCACGGTGCCAAGTGAAGTCGTCAAAGCTGAAAATTTTGAACTGACACCCGCCCAAGTTTTGCTGCGAACCCAGCGCGGCAGGCTGACGGTTGCGGGCGCGCCCGGCTTGCAATTGGCCGTGCTGCCGCGCAGCAGCAAGGACAACCGTGTGACGGGCACGTTGCGGCTGCGTTGGGGCACGACTGACTCACTCAAAGGCAGCGCGGTGCTGGCCACCATGCTGGGCAGCCAATTGGTAGAGGGCACCAACACGACCAAGGCGCTAGAGATCAAGTCGCGCCTGCAGGCGCTTGATGCAACGATTGGCTTTTTTAGCTCGACTGGTTTTTTAAATGCCAACCTGGAATTCCCAGCGAACAACACCGCTGCTGTATTGACGCTGCTCGACGAGCTGCTGCGCTCGTCAACTTTCGGGGACGCAGCTTTCAAGCGCCTGCAGCTGGCCATGGCCGCCATACTTGAAGGCACCAAGTCAGCGCCAGCCGCACTGGCGAGTAATGCAGTAGACCGTGCTTACCGGCCCAAAAGCCTGTACGGCGAGGGCGACCCACGAGAAGTCCGCACCTTTGATGAAACCCAAGCGCAGATTCGCGCCGCAACCGCCGCTGAACTGAAGGCCTATTGGCAACGTTTTGGCTCAGCCCGTGTTGGCGAACTGGTGCTGCTAGGGCCGGTTGAATTGGCCAGCGTGCAAACGCAATTGCAAACGCTGTGGGGCGACTGGACCAGCGCCGAGCCGCACACCCCGTGGGCCAGCAGCTATGCCGCACCCCAAAGCAACGCTGACAACACCTTGTCAATTGCGGTGGCCGACAAAGCCAATGCCAACTACGCAGGTCGCCTGGCTGTGAGCATGAATGAAAGCGATGCGGACTTTCCGGCGCTGTTTACCGCCGTACAACTGCTGAGCTTTCAGGGCCTGCGTGAGCGCATTCGCGAAAAAGACGGCTTGAGCTACGGCGTGGCTGCCAGCCTGGCCGTGCCGCGCCTGGGCAACACAGCAGCCATCGACATCACGGCCAGCTTTGCGCCAGCCAACCTGTCCAGGCTGCGCGCAGCTGTGCGCGAGGTGCTGGTGCAAAAACGTGAGTCCGGCTTTGGCGCACTGGAAGTGAACTTTGCCAAGTCGGCCATCATTGCCCGCCGCGCCGAGCAGCGCACTGTTCCTGCCAATGCAGTCGTCGCCATTGCCAACAACATGCGCTTTAATCTGGCTCTGGACATCGCTGCTAATTTTGACGCTGCGTATCAGCAACTGGATGCAGCGGCGGTTAACGCCGCGCTAAAAAAGCACCTCAAGCCTGAACAATTGTGGGATGCCGCTGCGGGCAGTTTTTCAGCCCAATAATCCCTTACCCAAAATAGGCGCTAAAAGGCATAAATTAGCTCAAAACAGGTGTGTTTTAGTGCTGTAGCTCAATAAATACGGGCGCGAGCAGCTTCTATATTAATAGCAACTTCAGGTCGTCAAGGGTGTTGGCTTCATGAATGGGTTTGTCTGAACGGATGCGCAGCATGCGCGGAAAACGCACCGCAATACCGCTTTTGTGGCGCGGGCTCAGGTTAATGCCTTCAAAGCCCAGCTCAAACACCAGCGTGGGTTTCACGCTGCGCACGGGGCCAAATTTTTCTAGCGTGGTTTTTCGAATCACGCTGTCTATTTGTTTGAACTCCACATCGGTTAAACCTGAATAGGCTTTGGCAAAGGCAGTCAGCTGCAACGCGCCTTCTTTGGCTGGTTCGCGTTTTTCAATTGCGGCAATTACCGCGTTGGCTTCTTCGGCATTGAGCGGCGTGCGGTTCCATACCGCAAAGGTGTAGTCGGTGTACAGCGACGCCCGCCTGCCGTGCCCCGCTTGGGCGTAAATCAATACGCAGTCAATCGTCATGGGGTCGATCTTCCATTTCCACCACAGGCCGTCAGCCTTGGTTCGCCCGGTTCCGTACGCGGCGTCCAGGCGCTTGAGCATGAAGCCTTCCACGCCGCGTGCGCGCGATTGTGTGCGCAGTGCCGCAAAGTCTTGCCATGAGGCCAAGCGCTCAATTGGCGACAGCTTGAAATCAGTGCCGGTGATGACTTGCTCAAGTTGCTCACGGCGTGAATGCTGTGGCTGCGCCCGAATGTCTTGGCCACCCACTTCAAGCAAGTCATACGCCATGAAGGTGACGGGTGCGTCAGCCAGGATTTTTTTGCCCAGAGTTTTGCGGCCGATGCGCTGCTGCAAAATCGAAAACGCTGCTGGCGCACTGTCAGCCCACACCATAATCTCACCGTCCAGCACGGTGCCGTCAGGCAAGCGCTGCGCCAGCGCCACCAGCTCGGGAAAGCGCTCAGTCATCAGCTCTTCGCCACGCGACCACACCCACGCCTGCCCTGCCCGCTTGACGATTTGCCCGCGAATGCCGTCGTACTTCCACTCAACCTGCCAGTCGCTGACTGGGCCCAGTTTGGTGTCCAACTCTTGCAGCGGCGCATCAAGCTGATGCGCCAGAAAAAAAGGATACGGCTGGCCTGCGTCCATCACCTCTGCCGCGCCGGTTTCTGCCTGCGCAATCAGCGCTTGAAATCGGCTGGCGGTCGGCAGCACTTTGGCGTCTGCGTAGCCCATCATGCGCTGGGCGATGCGTTTGGCGTCCAGGCCTGAATGCGCGGCCAGCGCGCGTTGCACCAGCAGCTTGCTCACGCCAACGCGAAAGCCGCCGCCCACCAATTTGATAAGCAAAAATCGTCCGCGTGAATCAAGCTCACGCCAATAGCTTTTGACACGCAGAGCCACCTCTGCGTCGGCCAAACCGCGCAAAGGCAGCAAGCGGTCTTCCATCCACACGGCAAGGCCCACATCGCTGGGCTCAAAGTCAAGTGGCAGCACGTAGGCAATGGTTTCGGCCAGGTCGCCCACTGCCTGGTAGCACTCTTCAAACAGCCAGTCTTCAATGCCCGCCGCCTCGGTAGCCAGCGCGCGCAACGCCGCGGTTTTAACGACTTGCCGGGGCTTGCCGCCTGATAAAAAATACACGGCCCACGCGGCGTCTTCTGGTGCGGCCCGTTCAAAGTACTGCTTGAGCGAAGCAACTTTGGCATTGGTTGAGGTGGTGCTGTCCAGCTCTGAAAACAAATTGGCGAAGTGCTTCATGCGGGCACTGCTGATTCGGCTTTTTCATCGGCTGCATCGTCACCGTATTCGGTGTGAAAGGACTCTGCTTGCAGGCCTTGCTCAGTCAAGTACCGCACCATGACTGGAATGCTGCCGTGCGTAACGATCACTCGATTGGCACCAGTAGCGCCAATGGCACCCATCAACCCCGGCCAGTCGGCGTGGTCGCTCAGTACAAAACCTTTGTCGTAGCTGCCCCTGCGCCGCGCGCCGCGCAGTTGCATCCAGCCGCTGGCAAATGCATCACTGAAGTCGCCAAAGCGCTTGGCCCAGGGAGAAGACGCAGCACTCGGTGGGCACAACACCAGCGCGCGTTTAAAGTCTGCTGGGTCAGTCACTTCGCTGACCAGTTTTGTGTCAGGCAAGTTCACGCCCGCATCGCGGTAAGCGGCGTTGAGGATTTGAATTGCGCTGTGTACCACTATGGGCGCAATCGACGGGTCTACGCCGCTCAAAATCCGCTGCGCTTTGCCAAAGCTGTAGCACATCAGTACGCTGGCGCGCCCCACAGCTGCGTTGGCCGCCCACCATGCATTAATTTCAGCAAACACTTCTGCATCGTCACGCCAGCGGTAAATCGGCAAGCCAAAGGTTGACTCAGTAATGAACACATCGCATCGCACCGGCTCAAAAGGCGCGCAAGTCTTGTCTGGCGCAACTTTGTAGTCGCCGCTGGCCACCCAGGTGTGCCCACCATGCTGCAGCCTAACCTGCGCCGAGCCCAGCACATGCCCGGCCGGGTGCAAAGACACCGACACGCCGTTGTGCGTGACCTGCTCGCCATACTGC
>JANOWB010000321.1:0-5619 GCA_031417695.1 Polaromonas sp. | reverse complement strand
AATTGGACGCTTCGTTTGACGCCTGGCGGCGCCAATATCAACGGCACTAACGGTGGCAGAGACCTCATACACGAAGCTTCAGTCTCCGTGCCGCTAGGTTCTGCCACCACACGGCTGATTGCGGGTGTGATACCCGACTGGCAGGGCTACGAGTACTCGTTTGGCAACCAAAACCCATTGGTGACCCATAACTTGTTGTTTAACTTTGCGTCAGCTACCAACTACACCGGCGCTGGCATACAGCACACCTTCGGTCCGGTTGTCGCCAAGTTTATGTTGGCCAACATCGATGACAAAAGCACCAACAAAAAATCGCCCGGTTTTGTTTACAACGCCAACTGGACGGTCAACGAGTTCAGTTATTTAAACTTTTCAGGCGCGCATTCAAAGCGTAAAGACGACGTAGCCGGCGTGCGCCCGTTCACACTTATTGCACTGGACGGTGGCTACACCCGAGGCGACTTGGCGCTTAACGGCCAAATCAGCGTTGGCAGCCTTAAGGGTGGTGCCGGCAACGGTTCAGGAGACGACGCTAAGTGGTTTGGCCTTTCAGGCTTTACTGGCTACAAGTTGACACCTCGATTGCAAGCCATAGCGCGCTACGATTTCATCAACAACCGCAAAAACGGCGGCGGCATGTTGTTTGACCCGAGCGCAGCTGCCACTATTTTCGGACCAGAACTCGACGACACTGGCGCTGTAGTAGACATTAACCGCGGCACCAAGCGCACCGCGCTGTCGCTCGGCTTTAACTACGCTGTTAACCCCAGCACGCAGTGGAAAACCGAGTACCGCTTAGACCGTTCGTCTGGCTTTAACTTCTTGAACTCCGACGGCTTGCCGACAAAGTCCAACACCACGCTGGGCACTGCGATTGTGGTGTCGTTCTAAGCTGATTTGCTGAAATGAAGCGCAGGCTTGCCTGCTGTTTAACAAAAAACGGGGAGGGCTTTGCCTGCCCCGTTTTTCATTTGTGCGAAGGCACAGTGCCACTTTTACAAACCTTCAGCAAACCACTTGTCATTTTTTTGTTTAAAAAACCAGCACACGAATCGCTCTATGACGACTGTTTTAACTAACCACGCCGACCTCAAGTTTGACGGGCGCGCTTTTATTAACGGCGAACGCGTTGCGGCCACTAGCGGCGATGAGTTTGAATGTATTTCCCCGGTAGATGGCCGCACGCTTGGCAAGGTGGCGCAGTGCTCAAGCATTGACATCGACAAGGCTGTAGCCGCAGCTCGCCAAGCGTTTGAAGACCGGCGCTGGTCTGGCTTAGCGCCTGCCAAGCGAAAAACCGTGATGATTCGCTTCGCTGACTTGTTGCTGGCGCACGCGGACGAACTGGCCCTGATGGAAACGCTAGACATGGGAAAGCCCATTCAGTACGCGCGCAGCGTTGACGTGAACAGCGCGGCCAACTGCATTCGCTGGTACGGCGAGGCTACAGACAAGGTGTACGACGAAATAGCGCCCACTGCCAGCACGGCACTGGCGCTAATCACGCGTGAACCAGTGGGTGTGGTCGGTGTAATCGTGCCGTGGAACTACCCCATGATCATGGCCGCCTGGAAGATTGCGCCTGCGTTGGCTGCTGGGAACTCAGTCGTTTTAAAACCCAGTGAGAAATCACCGTTAACCGCTTTGCGTTTGGCTGACCTCGCCCTGCAAGCAGGCATTCCGCCCGGCGTGTTTAATGTGGTGCCTGGTTTTGGCCCCGAGGCTGGGTCGCCACTGGCGCTGCACATGGACGTCGATTGCATTGCTTTCACCGGTTCGACCAAAGTGGGCAAGCAAATTCACGTCATGGCAGGGCAAAGCAACCTCAAGCGCGCGTGGACTGAGCTGGGAGGCAAATCTCCAAATATTGTGTTTGCTGACTGCCCCGATTTAGATGCGGCAGTTCGGGCTGCGGTGGGCAGTATCTTCTTTAATCAAGGGCAAAGCTGCAATGCGCCGTCGCGGTTGCTGGTTGAGGCCAGCATCAAAGACAAATTTCTAGAAAAAGCGCTGGCCTTGGTACCTGCCTTTATGCCTGCCAACCCGCTAGATCGCGCCACGGTAATGGGCGCGCTGGTTGACAAAACCCAACTGAACAATGTGATGCGCTATATCGAAGCGGGCCAAGCCGAGGGCGCGCAACTGATTGCCGGTGGGCAGCAAGCACTTTTAGACACCGGCGGCTACTACGTTCAGCCCACCATTTTTGATGGCGTGCGCAACGATATGACGATTGCCAAAGAAGAGATATTTGGCCCGGTTCTGTCAGTGCTGTCGTTTACCGACGCGCATGAAGCCGTGCGAATAGCCAACCAAAGCATTTACGGCTTGCAGGCCGGTGTGTGGACCAGCGACATCAACAAAGCCCACGGAGTGGCCCGAGCCCTGCGCGCAGGCACTGTTCACGTCAACCAATACGACGAAGACGACATTACCGTGCCTTTTGGCGGCTACAAGCAAAGCGGCGTGGGGCGCGACAAGTCGCTGCACGCTTTTGACAAATACACAGAGACCAAAACCACTTGGATACGAATCGACAGCCCGGTTTAGCCGACTTTCTTTCAGCTTGCCTCAACCCATTTAAAGGAGCACCCCATGAACGCCCAAACTCAACAAGAATCTGCCGCGCATCACGCCATGACTGCACACAGCAATGCGGCTTGGCACGCACGCCGCTTGGCGGCCACACCCCGCGGCGTGGGCGTAATGGGCGATTTCTTTATCGACCACGCCAAAAACTCGGAATTTTGGGACATTGAAGGACGCAGGTTTATTGACTTTGCGGGCGGTATTGCGGTGCTGAATACCGGTCACTGTCACCCCAAAATTCAAGCCGCGATTGCTGCACAGCTGCAGCGCTTTACCCACAGCTGCTACCAGGTGGTGCCGTACACCGAATACGTTTTACTCGCCGAACGAATAAACGCCATCACGCCAATAGACGGCCAACTAAAAACAGCTTTTTTCTCAACCGGCGCCGAGGCGGTTGAAAACGCCATCAAGATCGCGCGAGCCCATACCAAGCGCAGCGGCGTGATTGCGTTTGGTGGCGCGTTTCATGGCCGCAGCATGTTTGCCATTGCCATGACAGGCAAGGTGCAGCCATACAAAGCCGGTTTTGGCCCTTTCCCGCCTGAGATTTACCACGCACCTTTCCCGTGCCATTGCGCCTCGCTTGATGAGGTCAAGCACGCCATGACGCAGCTTTTCAAGTGCGACATTGAGCCAAGCCGCGTGGCTGCCATTATTTTTGAACCTGTGCAAGGCGAGGGCGGATTTAACGTGATTCAGGCTGAGGCCGTGAAGTGGCTGCGCCAGTTGTGCAACGAGCACGGTATTTTGATGATTGCAGATGAAGTGCAGTCAGGCTTCGCCCGCACTGGCAAGATGTTTGCCATGGAACACTTTGGCGTTTCGCCCGACATGATGGTGATGGCCAAAAGCCTGGCCGGCGGCACCACGCTGTCGGCCGTGGTCGGCAAGATTGATGTGATGGACGCACCCGCGCCCGGCGGCTTGGGCGGCACGTACGCGGGCAACCCGCTGGCGATCGCTGCGTCTCATGCAGTGCTGGACATCATTGCAGAAGAAGGCTTGATTGAGCGGGCCAACATTTTGGGCAACAAACTCCAAGCCCACTTAAAGCAGCGGCAACTCACTGACAAGCGCATCAGCGACGTACGCGGCTTGGGAGCGATGGTGGCCTGCGAGTTTGCCAACCCGGCTACTGGCGAGCCAGACGCCGACCTGACCAAAAAAATTCAACAACAAGCTTTGCAACGCGGCTTGCTGCTGCTAACCTGCGGCGTGTACGGCAACGTGGTTCGCTTTTTATTTCCGCTGACGATTGAAGACGACGTGTTTGCCGAGGCGCTGGGCATATTGGACGCCGCCTTCAACGCCGTGCCAGCATGACAGTTTTTGACTACGCAGGCCGCGTAGCCGAGCTTGAAGCGCAAGGCATACACAGTTTGCTGGTGCAGTTTGCCGATATTCACGGCGTCGCCAAAGGCAAGCTGGTGCCCGTGACATCGCTGCGCGATTGGGTTGAAACTGGCGCAGGCTTTGCGGGCCCCAGCATCGCCGGAACCGGTTTGCCGCGCTACGGCGAGCGCAGCGAATATTACGCCCGCGTGCAGCCAGAATCGATTGTTTGCTTGCCCTTTGTGCCCGGTGTGGCCCACGCGGTATGCGACGGCTATGCAGGCGGGCAGGCAGTTGACACTTGCTCGCGCCAACTGCTAAAGCGCCAGGCAGCCGCGTTGAAAGAGCGCGGGTTGACTTTGTATGTAGGCATTGAGCCTGAGTATTTTTTACTCAACCGCGACGCCAGTGGCCGTTGGGTGGCAGCCGACCAGCAAGACAAATTGGCCAAACCGTCATACGACCTCAAGGCAATTCACCGCCACCAGGCCTACCTTGAAGAAATGCGGGCTACGTTGACGGCGCTGGGTTTTGAGCTGGAACAAACTGACCACGAAGACGCCAATGGGCAATACGAAATCAACTACCGGTTTGACGATGCCCTGACGGCAGCTGATCGCTACATGCTTTTCAAGGTAGCAGCGCATGCCGTAGCTGAAAAACACGGCATGGTGTTTAGCTGCATGGCCAAACCGTTTGCCAACGCACCCGGCAGCGGCCTGCATTTTCATTTGAGTCTGCGCGACGCAGCGGGCAAAGCAGTGATGGCTAATGCACATGGCGCACTGGGGTTAAGCGCTGTGGGCCATCAGTTTGCCGCCGGTTTGCTACACCATGCCGACGCGCTTGCCGCTTTGTGCGCGCCCACCGTTAACAGCTACAAGCGTTTGGCATCAAGTGCCAGTTTGTCGGGCACGAGCTGGTCGCCCGTGTGGAAAACCATTGGCTACAACAACCGCACCTGCCTGGTGCGTGCAGTGGCGGGTCGAATTGAGTGGCGCTTGCCCGACCCGTCGTGCAATGTGTACGCCGCGCTGGCTGCCACGCTGGCAGCCGGACTTGACGGCATGGCGCTCAGCTTGCCCGCCGTAGCTGCCCACGACGAAGACCTGTACGAACGCAAAGCGTCAGGCGCTGCCATGCCAGATGCCCTGCCGCGCGATTTGTATAGCGCGCTGCAAGCTTTGGCCGCAGACAATGCCTTGATCGATCGTTTAGGCACCGCGTTTGTTGACCAGTTTTTGCAATGCAAGCGTGAGGAATGGGACGCATACGCTGCGCACGTCAGCAACTGGGAGCTAGAGCGGTACGCCGACGCGTTTTAGGGCGACTTCTGGGCTTTATCTTTTCGACGGCAGCGTGGCCAGCACCACACCCAGCAGTGCCACGCCAAAGGCTAGCGCTTGCAGGCCACTTAACGTTTCACCTAAAAACACCACGCCGACTGCCGCCGCGCTAACGGGCAAGAACACGGTGAACACGCCCGCTTTGCCCGCGTCGATGGTTTTAAGCCCGGTCATCCACAGCCACACCGTCCACACGCTGGCGGCCAGTGAATAAAACACCAGCAGCAGCCAGCTGTGCGCGGCTACAGTTGCAAAGTCAAAGTGCCAAGCCGCCCACAGCCCCAGCGGGGTAACCAGCGCAAAGCCCCACAAGTTAATCAACGCGCTGATGCGCTTGGGGCTGAGCGCG
>JANOWB010000320.1:0-3471 GCA_031417695.1 Polaromonas sp. | reverse complement strand
CAAACTGCATCACGGGCAGGTAGCAGGGCATTTTCAGGGTGAGTTTGTAGCCGTCTTTGCCTTCGGTTTTGGCCAGCTCGCGCGCGGCGTCAATTACGTCAGCAGGCACGCCTGCAAGTTCACTTTCAGTAGCGTAGTAGGCGAATGCATCGGTAGCATCGAGTGCGTTTTCGCTGAACTTTTGGCTCAGTTCGGCTTGGCGTTCCTGAATTTTGGCAAAGCGCGCTTTGGCGTCGCCAACCAGTTCCGCGCCTGACAGCACAAAGCTGCGCAATGCGTTCTTGTGCGCCTGCTTTTGCTCAACGTTCAGCGTGGCAATGTCGATGGATTTGTACTTGGCATACAAGCGTTCATCAGCCGCCAGCCGGGCTGAAAATTCAGTGATGGCGGGCAGGGCGGCGTTGTAGGCGGCGCGCATTTCGGGCGTGTCGGCAACGGCGTTTAAGTGACTCACCGCGCCCCAAGCTCGGCCCAGCCGTTCGCCCGCAACGTCTAGCTCGGCCGAAATAGCGCGCCAGTTGGCGGGGAAGTCTGCCTGCGTTACTTTGTCTAGCGCGGCTTGCGACTCGGCCATCAACACATCCATGGCCGGGCTAACGTGCTCGGGCTGAATGCGGTCAAACAGCGGGGTGTCAGAAAAATCTAAGAGGGGATTTGTAGAAGTCATGCTTTTACCTGCGGGCGACCCGGAATATTTCAAACTAATCTTGTGAACGCTTCTTCAAACTCTTAAGCAACGGCTTTTTCGCCCGTTTTACTGTACCGCCCGGCGTCAGTCGCTGGTTGCCCAGCACGCGCAGTACTTTGACTTCAGGCCGCTGGCCGTAGCGAGAGCTGTTTTTCAGCACCTTGATTTCGCGCGGGCCCGCCATGCGGTCGTCACTGACCTTTTTTTCTTTTTCAGGCATGGGCCGCCACAGCACCAGCAGCTTGCCAATGTGTTGGATGGGGGCCGCGTTCAATTCAGTGGAAAGCTGCTGAAAAATCGCTTCGCGGGCGGCGCGGTCGTCAACTTGCGCACGCACTTTAATCAGGCCGTGGGCATTGAGCGCGGCGTCAACTTCTTTTTGAACAGCGGGGGTCAGCCCGCCCGAGCCAATCATGACAACAGCGTTCAGGTGGTGCGCCTCAGACCGGTGGTCTTTGCGTTGGGAAGGGGTCAATATTATTTGGGGCATGCGGGGATTATCGGCGAGCCACGCAAGGGTGGACAATTGCCAGATGAAATCAAATTCCCGGCAAAGTACGGAAAAAGTCAAAAAAACCGACGCCGACAGCGCCAAGCGCGGCAGCAAGGTCAATAAAGCGTGGCTGCACGACCACATCAACGACCCCTTCGTTAAGCTGGCGCAGCGTGAAGGTTACCGCGCCCGTGCCGCCTACAAGCTCAAAGAAATTGACGAAAATTTGGGGTTGATCAAACCCGGCAGTTTGGTGGTGGACCTCGGCAGCACACCCGGCGCTTGGAGCCAATACGCGCGCCGAAAAATGTCGCCGCAGGGCGCGGCTGCAGGGGCATTAAACGGGCAAATCGTGGCGCTTGACTTGCTGCCGATGGAGCCGATTGAAGGCGTAGTGTTTATTCAAGGCGACTTTCGTGAGCTTGAAGTGCTGCAACTTGTAGAGCAAGCATTGAAGGCAGGCGGGGCGTCTGGCGCCAACGGTCAAAAGCTTGACCTGGTAATGTCAGACATGGCACCCAACTTGTCGGGCATTGAATCGGCTGACGCCGCGCGCATCAGCGACCTGGTGGAGCTGGCGGTTGATTTTTCAGTTCAGCACCTCAAAACCGATGGCGCGCTGATCGTCAAACTGTTTCATGGCGGCGCGTACGACCCGATGGTCAAGCTGTTTAAAGACACCTTTACTACCGTTAAACGCTTCAAACCCAAGGCGTCGCGGCCGGGGTCATCTGAAACGTTTTTGGTCGGCTTGGGCCTGAAGAAATCCCCAGCCAAGGCGGCTTAGGGTAAAACCCGCTTCGGCCTAAGGGATGTGCGCATCAATTAATACAGTTTTTGGCCTTGAAAGGCATAAAATGCATCGCATGTGTGCTTTAAGCGCATTTGCGTTTTTTGATCGGAGTCCTCCTTGAACAATCAGTGGTTTTCCAAAATTGCAATCTGGCTGGTAATCGCCATGGTGCTGTTCACCGTCTTCAAGCAGTTTGATACGCGCAGCGGGGCCAACGCCAATTACCTCGGCTACTCAGACTTTTTAGAAGAAGTGCGCGGCAAGCGAATCAAAACCGCGACCATCGCTGAAGGCCAGGGCGGCACTGAAATTGTGGCCACCACCAACGACGACCGCAAAATTCGCACAACCGCAACTTACCTTGACCGCGGTTTGGTCGGCGACCTGATTGCCAACGACGTGAAGTTTGACGTCAAGGCCCGCGAAGAAGGCTCGTTGCTCATGACGCTGCTGGTCAGCTGGGGCCCCATGCTGCTGCTGATTGGTGTGTGGGTGTACTTCATGCGCCAAATGCAAGGCGGGGGCAAGGGCGGGGCGTTCAGCTTTGGTAAATCTAAAGCCCGCCTGCTGGACGAGTCGACCAACCCCGTTACCTTTGCAGACGTTGCTGGTTGCGACGAAGCCAAAGAAGAAGTCAAGGAAGTCGTCGATTTCTTGAAAGACCCAACCAAGTTTCAAAAACTGGGCGGGCGTATTCCACGCGGTTTGCTGCTGGTTGGCCCACCGGGCACGGGTAAAACACTGCTGGCGAAAAGTATTGCCGGTGAAGCAAAAGTACCTTTCTTTACTATTTCAGGCTCAGACTTTGTTGAAATGTTTGTTGGCGTGGGCGCATCGCGCGTGCGTGACATGTTTGACAACGCCAAGAAAAACGCACCTTGCATTATTTTTATCGACGAGATTGACGCGGTAGGCCGCCAGCGGGGCGCAGGCCTGGGCGGTGGCAATGACGAGCGTGAGCAAACATTGAACCAGATGCTGGTTGAAATGGACGGCTTTGAAACCAACGTTGGCGTAATTGTGGTGGCCGCTACCAACCGCCCTGACATCTTGGACGCCGCCTTGTTGCGCCCCGGCCGTTTTGACCGTCAGGTGTACGTGACCCTGCCAGACATTCGTGGCCGTGAGCAAATTTTGAACGTGCACATGCGCAAAGTGCCGTTGGGCCAAGACGTTAGCCCCCTGGTGATTGCACGCGGCACGCCCGGCATGTCGGGTGCTGACTTGGCCAACCTGTGCAATGAAGCCGCCTTGATGGCTGCACGGCGCAGCGCCCGCGTGGTAGAAATGCAGGATTTTGAGAAAGCCAAAGACAAGATCCTGATGGGCCCCGAGCGCAAGAGCATGGTCATGCCCGAGGAAGAGCGCCGCAACACGGCTTACCACGAGTCCGGCCATGCCTTGCTGGGCAAACTGTTGCCCAAGTGCGACCCCGTGCACAAAGTGACGGTGATCCCGCGTGGCCGTGCCCTGGGCGTCACTATGAGCCTGCCCGCG
>JANOWB010000319.1:0-8578 GCA_031417695.1 Polaromonas sp. | reverse complement strand
GCCCTTGTTTTTGGCTTCGTCAAAGCCAGCAATCAAGCTGCCTTGTGCGGGCCAAATCCACGCAATGTCGTCTTCCCCGGCAGACGCCGCGGGAGCGGGGCCAGGTGCCGGTGCAGCAGCAGTAGCCGTCGTACCCGCCGGGGCAGATGCCGGTCGTGCAGGCGCTGCCGTGGTAGTAGCCGCAGTGCCCGACACCACTGGCCGGGTCACCACGCCAACGTCGGCCAGCGGCGGCACTACGCGCAACACCTGGCCCACTTCAATCAGGTTCGGGTTTTCAAGGTTGTTCCAGCGCACGATATCGCGAAAATTTTGCCCCGTGTCCAGCCCAATGCGTATCAGCGTGTCGCCGGGTTTAACCGTGTAGTAACCGGCCTTGCCAGCGTTCTCGTACCCAGGCAATTGCTTGGGGTCGACCGCGGCTGGCACAGCGGGCGCGGTGCTGGCTGGGCGAGTCGAGCTGGTGCCGCGCTCTTCCACCGGTGCGTTGGTGAGGGCGCGTGAGCCGCAGCCCGCTGCCAGCAGTACGCTGATCATTAAAAGGCTTGAGCCAGCCAGGCGGCGAGCGCGCAGGCTGAGCGTGGATGGCGCGACTTGAAGGGTGTAATGCATGGTGTCCTTTGTCGTCATTGTGTAGCTAATTCGTTCCTGATTTTAAAGGCACAAAGTGAACGGCCTCCAGCACAGTGTGTGTAACGCCCTGAGCGGTCTTGTCGACCACCACCAGCGCTTGGCTTCCGTTGGCGCTTTGCACTGGCGCTACCAAGCGCCCACCTACGGCCAACTGGTCTATCCACGCTGGCGGCAGAGCCTCACCGCCTGCGGCCGCAATAATCGCGGCATACGGCGCGCCTTTGGGGTAGCCGGGCATGCCGTCGCCAAAAATCAGGTGCAAATTGGCCACCCGCAGCGGCCGCAAGTTGTCGCGCGCTTTGTCGTGCAGGCCGCGCAGCCGCTCAATGCTGTAAACCTCGGTGGCCAGCTGGGCTAAAAGCGCCGCCTGGTAGCCGCAGCCGGTGCCAATTTCAAGCACGCGGCCCAGCTTGCCCAAGCGCCCTTCCACCAGCAGCTCGAGCATGCGGGCCACCACGTTGGGCTTGCTGATGGTTTGCCCCAAACCGATCGGCAGGCTGGTGTCTTCGTAAGCCTGGTTGACCAGCGCGCTGTCAACAAAGCGGTGGCGCTCAACCTGGCCCACGGCGGCCAGTACGCGTGAATCAGCCAGGCCTTGTGCTTTGAGTTTTTGCACCATGCGGGCGCGCACAGCTAAAAAGTTCAGCCCTGCGCTCTGCGCGATAGGGGTGTGTTTGATGATTGTTTTTGCAGCAGAAGATGGCTGAACCGGCGCTGGGGGCTCTGTTTTGATGCTTTTTAGGGCTGTAGCGCTTATTTCTTGGGCGCGAGCAGCTACTTTTTTAGTAGCAAATGCAACGCCAGCAGTAGCCTTCAATTGCACCGGAAACCCCGGTCTGCGCGGGCTGGAGGGCAGCGTCATCGCTTCAGCTTACGGCGCAGGCTGCTCAAGCGCTGCGATGGTGTCCATCCAGTGCGGCAAACCTGAATGGTCGGTCAAGTCCACATGCAGCGGCGTGATGCAAATATGCCCCTGCTTGGCGGCATTAAAGTCGGTGCCTTCGCCTTCGTCTTTGGCTGGCCCCGCGCCGCCAATCCAGTACATGACCTCGCCGCGCGGGCTGGTTTGGGTGATGACTTTTTCAGCCGAATGGCGGCGGCCCAAGCGCACTACCTTTGTGCTTTTAATGTCGGCATCTGGCAGGTTGGGAATATTGACATTTAGCAGCCACGGCGCCAGCTTCGGCGCAGCACCTGCGGTCACCACTTCAAGCATGGGCGCGAGTTGCAACACCAGTTGCCGAGCGCGCTGGGCCGCTACATCAATATGTGCCCAGCCTTTTTCAGTTTGTGAAAAAGCAATCGCCGGAATGCCGAACAAAAACCCTTCCATGGCCGCGCCCACGGTGCCCGAGTAAATCGTGTCGTCACCCATATTGGCGCCGTTGTTGATGCCTGACACCACCAAATCGGGCCGGTAACCAAGCAGGCCAGTCAGCGCAATGTGTACGCAGTCAGCCGGCGTGCCGTTGATGTAACGAAACCCGTTGGCGGCCGTTTGCAAATACATCGGCGTGTGCAGTGTCAACGCGTTGGACTTGGCGCTGTTGTTTTGCTCTGGCGCCACCACCTCGACCTCAGCGATGTCTTTTAAGGCTTCGTACAAAGCCACTATGCCGGTGGCTTGGTAGCCGTCGTCGTTACATATCAAAATTTTCATGTTTTCATTTTAGGTCACAGGTGTGACAAGGCAGTTTTATTTGCAACTTATTTCCGCACTAACCTGCCTATGATGAAGGACCCAATTTTTTGAACGGAGCACCTCATGCACGCTTGGCTTTGCACCAACCCAACGGGCGTCGACGCCTTGACCTGGCAAGAACTCCCCACCCCCGCACCAAAAGCAGGCGAAGTGCTGATCGCCATCAAGGCCGCATCGCTGAATTTCCCAGACCTGCTGATTGTTCAAAACAAGTACCAAATGAAGCCGCCGCTGCCTTTTGTGCCGGGTTCTGAATACGCCGGCGTGATTGAAGCCGTGGGCGAAGGTGTTAAGCATTTAGCGGTGGGCCAGCACGTGGCGTGCTTGTCGGGCACCGGCGGCTTTGCTACGCACACAATAGCCCCTGCCGCCCTGTGTATGCCGCTGCCGGCTGGTTTCCCGTTTGTCGACGCCGCCGCTTTCATCATGATTTACGCCACCTCGCACCATGCGCTGATAGACCGCGCGCAACTAAAGGGGGGCGAAACCGTACTGGTACTGGGCGCTGCAGGCGGCGTGGGCACGGCTGCGATTCAAATTGCAAAAATTGCAGGTGCGCGCGTGATTGCCGCTGCATCCACCGACGAAAAATGCGCGCTGTGTAAATCGATTGGCGCTGACGACACCATCAACTACACCACTGAAAACCTGCGCGAGCGAATCAAAGAGCTTACCGGCGGCAAAGGTCCAGACGTGATTTACGACCCGGTAGGCGGTGACATGAGCGAGCAGGCTTTTCGCTCAATTGCCTGGCGCGGCCGGCACTTAGTGGTGGGTTTTGCGTCAGGCCCCACGCCGTCGCTGCCGCTTAATTTGCCGCTGCTAAAAGGCGCGTCAATCGTCGGTGTATTTTGGGGCGGCTTTGCTAAGGCCGAACCCAAAGCCAATGCCGCCATGATGGCCGAGCTGGCCGGCTGGTACGCAGCGGGCAAGATCAAACCTGTCATCGACAGCACCATGCCGATGGCCGAACTCAAAGCCGCGTATGCCCACATGGGCTCGCGCGGGGTGAAGGGCAAGTTGGTGATGGTGAATTGACACGTCACCCAAAGCGATTGAGTCCGCAGCGATCAAATAGCCGAAAAGCAGGCTATTTTTGGCACTGAAATTGTCTGTAGCCCAATAAATACAGGCACGAGCAGCTCCTAACTATATAGCAGCTTTACTCTCTCAACGCCCAGTCGATATGCTCAGCCACCAGCGCAGTGGCGTGTGGGCGCTGCGCGGTAAGTGCGCTTCGAATGCCGGCATCTATCCCCGCCCTGAGTGCATTGCCCATTGCCACCGCTATGTTGCGCTGCCAGCGCTCATGGCCGATTCGCCTGATAGCACTGCCTTCTGTGTATTTCAAAAACTCGGCTTCGGTCCAGGCAAACAGGGTGACCAATTGCTGACCCGTTAAACCGGCGCGCTCGTCAAAGTCAGGCAGCGCGCTGCGCTGGGCGTATTTGTTCCACGGGCAAGCCAGCTGGCAGTCGTCGCAGCCATAAATGCGGTTGCCGATCAATGGCCGCAGCTCAAGCGGAATCGGCCCGGCGTGCTCAATCGTCAAGTAAGAAATGCAGCGCCGGGCGTCCAGCAGCTGCGGCGCAATGATGGCCTGCGTGGGGCATACGTCGATGCAGGCGCTGCAAGTGCCGCAGTGGGCGGGCACGGCTTGGGTAGGCGGCAAGGCAATGTCTACGTATATTTCGCCTAAAAAAAACATGGACCCTGCCTCGCGGTTCAGCACCAGCGTGTGTTTGCCGCGCCAGCCTTGGCCGCTGCGTACCGCCAGCTCTGCCTCCAGTACAGGTGCTGAATCAGTGAACGCGCGGTGGCCGAGCGCACCGACATGCACGGCAATTTTTTCACTCAGTTTTTGCAAACGGTTGCGCATCACCTTGTGATAGTCCCGGCCCCGCGCGTAGCTTGATACCACCGCTTCTTGCGGCCGCGCTAATCGACTGAATTCCACTGCCTGCCAGTCGCTGGGGGTGGCTCGCGGCAAATAGTCCATACGCGCGGTGATCACACTGACTGTGCCCGGTACCAGCTCTGCCGGCCGCGCTCGTTTGAGCCCATGCTTGGCCATGTAGTGCATATCGCCATGAAAACCGGCCGCCAACCACGCCGATAATCCGGATTCGGCCGATGACAGGTCAACACCGGTCACCCCGATTTGCGAAAATCCCAACTCAAGCGCCCACCCACTCAGGTGCGCCATCAAGGAATCCCCAGCCGAATGAATGTTTTGTTGCACCCGCTGATTGTAAAAAGGATTGTTTGGCCAGACGAAGCCGCCACCCATGCCTTTGCGCAAGCCTTGGCTGCGCGCCCGGCTGTGGCAAACGCCCTGATTGAATTGCGGGGCGACTTGGGCGCGGGCAAAACCACGTTTGCCCGCTACTTGCTGGCGGCGCTGGGCGTTACGGGCCGCATTAAAAGCCCGACTTACGCGGTCGTTGAGTCTTACACGCTGCAAGCCGCAGAGCAGCCGCGCTTTGCGGGCGGCCTGAACATTTGGCATTTTGATTTTTACCGCTTTAACGACCCCCGCGAGTGGGAAGAAGCCGGATTTAGAGACGCGTTTGCCAGCCCCGGTTTGAAGCTGGTGGAGTGGGCAGAAAAAGCGGGCGAGTATTTACCGCCCCGCGATTTAATCTTGTCGATTGACCTGCTGCCAGATGAGACGCGGGCAGTTGAAGTCACGGCCCTGACAGCGCTGGGCGCGGAGTTACTGGCATGACAGCGGGCAAGGCGGCGGGCATCAACCGGCGCGGTGCCTTGCAGCTGGGCGCGGTGGTGCTGCTGCTGGGCAAGCAGCA
This sequence comes from Polaromonas sp., assembly GCA_031417695.1. Taxonomy (GTDB): domain Bacteria; phylum Pseudomonadota; class Gammaproteobacteria; order Burkholderiales; family Burkholderiaceae_C; genus Polaromonas. The sequence continues at coordinate 3,436 of JANOWB010000319.1, read as the reverse complement.
CATTGCGCGCGGCGCAAGCATAGTGGCGGTGCGCGCTTGGCCATCCAAAGACTACACCCGCCTGACGATTGAGTCTGACGGCGAGATTAAAGCGCGGCAGTTTTTACTGGCCGACCCACCGCGCGTTGCCGTAGACATTGAAGGCATTGACCTGATTCCCGCGCTGCGCGAGCTGGTGGCAAAAGTCAACGCCGATGACCCGAACATTGCGGGTATTCGGGTGGGGCAAAACGCGCCGAACGTGGTACGTTTGGTCATTGACCTGAAACGGCCTATTTCGCCGCAGGTGTTTAGTTTGGCACCGGTGGCGGCCTACCAACACCGCCTGGTGCTGGACTTGTACCCTACCCAAACCGCTGACCCGCTTGAAGCGCTGATTGCAGAGCGCCTGGCTGACAAGGGCACAGCCAAGAGCACAGCACCGCCCACTGCAACGCCCGACCCATTGGGCGATTTGATGGCGCGCCAATCGGGCCAACCCGCCAAGGCAGCCAGCGCAGCAGCGCCCAAAACCAAGCCCGCTACAACCCCCAACGACGTAGCCACCGCCCCCGCCGCTGTGCAGCCAGCGCCGGGCAAAGGCAAAACCGATCGCTTGATCATCGTGGCATTAGACCCCGGTCATGGCGGCGAAGACCCGGGTGCAGTCGGGCCGGGCGGTACGCGGGAAAAAGACGTGGTGCTGCAAATTGCGCTGCGCCTGGCAGGCCGCATTAACCAGCAACCGAACATGCGGGCGTACTTAACCCGTGACGCCGATTTTTTTGTGCCGCTGCACATTCGGGTGCAAAAAGCGCGGCGCGTGCAGGCCGATTTGTTCATCAGTATTCATGCCGATGCGTTTTTTACCGCGCGCCCGCAAGGCGCCAGCGTGTTTGCGCTAAGCGACAAAGGCGCGTCGAGCAGCGCCGCGCGCTGGATGGCCAACAAGGAAAATTCTGCCGACCTCGTGGGCGGCGTTAATGTCAAGGTCAAAGACGCGCAGGTGCAAAAAGCCATTTTGGACATGAGCACCACGGCACAAATAAGTGACAGTTTGAAACTGGGCAGCGCCATGCTGGGCGAGATTGGCGCGGTCGGCAAACTGCACAAGCCGAAAGTCGAGCAAGCCGGTTTTGCTGTGCTGAAAGCGCCTGATATTCCGAGTGTGCTGATTGAAACCGCGTTCATCAGCAACCCCGACGAAGAGGCCAAGCTGGGCAGCGAGGCCTACCAAGTGCAATTGGCCGACGCCGTGATGCGCGGTATTACGCGTTACTTTGCCCGAAACCCGCCGCTGGCCAGAAACCGGCCGCTTTGAGTTTGCTATTGCGCTGATAGCAAGCGAGCCAATCGTTACAAGTAGCGCCAATTCACACGTGTAGTAGTGGCGTTCTCCTACGCACGAGTTAACGTCGCGGCTGTAAATTGAAAGTCCAGTCCCATTTGAGCCGCAGCCTTGGTTGTGGCTCGCATTGGCCAAGCTACCATTTTTGAAAGAACACATCATGACTAAATACACCACCACACAAACAGCCAAGACAGTTTTATTGGCATCAGCCGCCGCCGCGATGATTGCGCTGACTGGTTGCGGTACCAGCCCTACCAATCAGCAAATCGGCACGGGCGTTGGCGCGGTAGTCGGCGGCGTGGCGGGCAACGCCGTGTTTGGCGGCGTGCTGGGCACGGTAGGCGGCGCTGCTGCTGGCGCCGTCATTGGCAATGAAGTGGGCAAGAAAAAATAAGCCCCGTTGATCGCCACAACCTGACGATAAGTAGCGTTTGGCCCCCGACGGCGGCGTTGTGTGCCGGACGCTCTTTCTCTTCAAGCTGCTGAGCTCAACCCAGCTTGAAATACACGTTGCAAATATCGTCCATGACGGACAAGATATTTTCACTGGCCGCCCACACGTCGCTGTAGTTGGCCGTTGTGGGCGCTTTTTTGTTGTTGATGGCTGACTCAACGAACGACCATTGGCTGCTGGCCAGGACGATTTTTTCTTTAACGCTGGCGGTGCTTTGGGGGGCGGCCAATAAAAATGCCTTTCCCTCCAGGTAGCTCTTTGCCGCCGCCTGAATCTCAGCGGATGCCACTTCAGGCATCACCCCCCAGCTTTTGAGGAAGTAGTTTTTAGACAATCGCTGAGACAGCATGCGCACGCTACCGGCAACGTCTTGCAGCTTTGAATTGGGCGTTTTTGCCGCAATTTGAAGCTGGTTCGACCCCAGGCTGGACAAGTCAAAAACACTCTTGTTCAAGGCGATAATGCTCGATGCGCCGGCCTTGCTGGGGACTTTGCCAATCAGCTCAATTTTCAAGTCGACCCAAGCTGCGCTTAGGTCGGCATAGGTTTTTTTAATTGCCGGCGTTGATGCAAATGCTTTTTGCTCGGTAAGCAAGCGGTCAAATCGCTGAACCGATGTGTCCAGAACTTTTTGCGCCTCTTGCTTGCGAACATCCAGGCCAATTGCAAAGTAAGCTTTGGCTGCGCGCTGCGACAACATAAAAAGCGCTTCCGCTTTTTCGATTGCGTCTGGCAACGAGGCTATTTGCGCGTGGCTAACGGCAGGCGCCGCCAACAGGCCGACAAGGCCGGCCGGGCCGAAAGAAGCAGAACCCGCTAGCAACGAGGGCGCTTGCAACAAAGTGCGACGGTTCAAATTGTTCATTTAGTTTGGCGACGACAGCGCTGGTTGAAGAAAGAAGGCGCTATTGTTGGCGTCACTAACAAATTGATCTGGCAAATCTGTTTTGTTTTTGTTGTTTAAATGGCGAATATATGTCACCAAATGCAAATTTAACGTGAGTTTGTTAGTCCACTAGTACCTATGCGTTACAGCTTTTTTGCTGCCGAGCGGCTTGACTCCCATGGACTTAAATCGGGTAAATCACGGAGTTAAGCACCGTTTCGCTGTCGTACACGCAGCGCCTGCTCTGCAGCTTCAATCCGCTCGGGGTTTGAATCAAACTGTCGATGTAGCGCCCCACACTCATCACCTCGCTCACACCTGCGCCCGCGCCACCTGGCTTGGTGCGAAACACCGCGTAATTGGCAGTGGCGTGAATCACGCCCTCAGCGAAGCTTGAAACACTGGCCTGCCCCACCACATGGCGCGTGTAGTACGGCCCGTGGTAAATCGTCTGCGTAATGCCGTAAACGCGGTCTTTCATCATGGCGCGGCTTTCCATGTCCATTAGCGCCAGCGGAAGGTTTCGCTCGTGGTTTTCTCGCGCCTGCAATGTGTAGCGACCGTCCTCGGTAAAAAACAGCGGCCATTCCTCAAACCGCTTGCTGTCGAGCGCGTCGGCATACGCGGCGTTGAACTGGTTGATTTGGTGGTGCAACAGCACCGCTTGAGTCGAGTCTGGCGTGAAGTTCATGGCGTCACTCATAGCCCCACAACCTTGCGCCAATACCTGTACATACTTCTGATCAAAGTTTCAGTCACCATGTGC
>JANOWB010000318.1:0-3968 GCA_031417695.1 Polaromonas sp. | reverse complement strand
AGCGCCATGCCCGCGCTGAAGTGCTTGCCAGTAGACGACAACACCAGCACGCGCGCAGTGCCCTCCCTGTGAACTTGCGTCAACACCTCGTCCAGTTCACGCCAAAACAGCGGGTGCATGGTGTTCAGTGCCTCAGGCCGGTTCAGCACCAGGTGGGCGATGTGCTGGGTTTGGGTGAGGGTAAAGCATTGCATGGTGAGTTTTTTTGATTGAGACTAAAACGATTTGTCATTGGCTTTGGCCGAACAACCCGCCTATGCGCCCGGATTACTCCTCAAGCAACGACCTGAGCATCCAAGCCGTTTGCTCATGCACCGTCAGCCGCTGGGTCAGCAAGTCGGCGGTAGGCTCGTCGTTGGCCTTATCAGCAACCGGGAACAACTGGCGTGCAGTGCGGGCAACGGCTTCATGACCGGTTACCAAGACACGCACCATTTCAAGCGCCTTGGGCGGCATGCTGGGTGCATCAGGCACGCTGGCCAGCTTGCTGAACTGCGCGTACGAGCCCGGCGCGGGGTGGCCAAGCGCGCGAATGCGTTCGGCAATCGGGTCAACTGCCGTCCACAGCTCGGTGTACTGCACCATGAACATTTGGTGCAGCGTGTTGAACATGGGGCCAGTCACGTTCCAGTGAAAGTTGTGCGTGGTCAGGTACAGCGTATAGGTGTCGGCCAACAAGTGGCTGAGGCCTTTGGCAATGAACGCGCGGTCTTTTTCACTGATGCCGATGTTGATGCCTGCGGGGGCAACGATTGCGTTTTTTGACTTGGCCATGGTGGTCTCCTGTGATAACAATTAAACCTGCCGCGCCAGCTGCGCCGCAATGCCGATGTAGCTGGCTGGCGTCATGGCCAGCAGCCGGGTTTTTTCGGGCTCGGGAATATCGAGCGAAGCAATCAAGGCATGCAAGTCTTCTGCGCGCACGGTTTTTCCGCGCGTGACTTCTTTGAGCTTTTCATACGCGCCCTGCACGCCGTAGCGGCGCATTACGGTTTGAATTGGCTCGGCCAGCACTTCCCACGACGCGTTCAAATCATCGTCGAGTGCCTCAGCATTGAGCTCCAATTTGCCCAAACCAACATTCAGCGAGTGGTAAGCCAGTACCGCATAGCCAGCTGCAACACCCATGTTGCGCAGCACGGTCGAGTCAGTCAGGTCACGTTGCCACCTTGAAATGGGCAGTTTTTCAGACAAGTGTTTGAGCAGCGCATTGGCCAGGCCCAAGTTGCCTTCAGCGTTTTCAAAATCAATCGGGTTGACTTTATGCGGCATGGTGCTGGAGCCAATTTCGCCTGCTTTCAAGCGCTGCTTGAAGTAGCCCAAGCTCACGTAGCCCCACACGTCGCGTGACCAGTCAATTAGTATCGTGTTGGTGCGGGCAATTGCGTCAAACAACTCGGCCATGTAGTCGTGCGGCTCAATTTGAATGCTGTACGGCTGAAAAGTAAGCCCTAACCCCAATGGCTCTGGCGTTTCAATCACCTTGCGGCTAAACGCCTGCCAGTCATGATCAGGCCAGGCAGCCAGGTGGGCATTGAAGTTGCCGACTGCGCCGTTCATTTTGGCCATCAATGGCACGGCTGCAATTTTGGCGCGCGCATTGACCAGGCGGTTCACCACATTTGCGATTTCTTTGCCCACGGTGGTGGGGCTGGCAGTTTGCCCGTGGGTGCGGCTCAGCATGGGCTGGTCAGCAAAGCTGTGTGCCATGCCTTTCATTTTGGTAATGACTTTGTCTAGCGCGGGCAGCAGCACCAAGCCCAATGCGCCTTTAAGTTGCAGCGCATGGCTGGTGTTGTTGATGTCCTCGCTGGTGCAGGCAAAGTGCACAAATTCACCGACGGCGAGCAGCTCTGGCCGAGCCTCAAATTTCGATTTAATCCAGTACTCCACTGCTTTCACGTCGTGGTTGGTGGTTTTCTCAATTTCTTTGATGGCCAGTGCGTCGGCTTCGCTGAAGTTTTTAACCAGACCCATCAAATAAGTCCGCGCGCCCGGGCTCAGCGGCTTGAACTCTAGAAAGCCGGCGTCCGACAAGGCCACAAACCAGGCAATTTCGACTTGTACGCGGCGGTGCATATAGCCCTGCTCGCTCATCAGCGGGCGCAGGGTGGCGAGTCGATTCGCGTAGCGGCCGTCGAGCGGCGACAGGGCGTTGATTGGCGATAGCAAGGGCACGGTAGAGGTCATGGCGCAATTGTAGGCGGGCAGTTTTACGGCAGATGTAAGCGTCAGCTTGCGGGGCCCTCAAGTCGATAGAATACTTTTTCGTACTTCTCGACACCTCGCGACACCTCGCGACAATAAAACACTGCTATGAAACTTATCGGATCGATTGCCAGCCCCTACACACGCAAAGTACGTGTCGTGATGATTGAAAAAAAGCTGGACTACCAATTGGTGCAAGAAGACGTATGGGCCACCGACTCGCCGATTACGCAGTCAAACCCACTCGGCAAGGTGCCGTGCCTGGTGATGGAAGGCGGCGAGGCTGTGTTTGATTCGCGCGTGATTGTGGAATACCTGGACACGCTGTCGCCGGTGGGCAAATTGATTCCGGCGCAAGGCCGCGAGCGCGCTGAAGTCAAAACCTGGGAAGCGCTGGCTGACGGCCTGATGGACGCCGCGCTGCTGGCCCGCATGGAAGTTGTTTTTAAAGGCCGTCTTGAGACGCAGCGCAGCCAGCCATGGATAGACCGCCAAATGGGCAAAATCAACGCGGTGCTGGGCGCCATGGCCACCGGGCTGGGCGACAAACCGTTTTGCAGCGGCGTGCATTTCAGTTTGTCGGACGTGGCGGTGGGTTGTGCTTTGGGTTACCTCGACTTTCGGTTCCCCGAGGTCGCGTGGCGCACCAGCCATGCCAACCTGACCAAGTTGCACGATAAATTGGCGTTGCGACCAAGCTTTATCGACACGGCGCCGCAATAAGCTTTTGCAAGTGGTTTGTGATCTTTTTAGGTCGTTTTTAGATATTAGATACGGCTCTAAACCAATAAATACGGGCGCGAGCAGCTCCTGATTAAATAGCAAATTAAATCGCTACAAGCTGTCTGATGCCCTTGGCTTGCATCTCGCTGCCCGGCCCACGGGCAATCATCTCGCCGCGCTGCATCACCAAGTAGTCGTCGGCCAGCTCTTGGGCAAAGTCGTAGTATTGTTCGCACAGCACAATCGCCATGTCACCCCGATCCGCGAGCATGCGGATGACGCGGCCAATGTCTTTGATGATGCTGGGCTGAATGCCCTCGGTGGGCTCGTCCAATATCAGCAGCTTGGGTTTGGCAGCCAAGGCGCGCGCAATAGCCAATTGCTGCTGCTGCCCGCCCGACAAGTCGCCACCGCGCCGCGAGATCATTTGCTTGAGCACCGGGAACAGTTCGAACAACTCAGCCGGTATCGGCGTAGAAGCGCTTTTGTAGGCCAAGCCCATCAGCAGGTTGTCTTCAACTGTTAGGCGCGCAAAAATTTCGCGGCCTTGGGGTACAAAGCCGATGCCCGCTCTGGCGCGCTCGTACGAGGTGGCTTTTTCTAGCGCGTGCCCATCAAATTCAATACTGCCCGAGCGGATGGGTACCAAACCCATGAGTGATTTGAGCAGCGTGGTTTTGCCCACGCCGTTGCGACCCAGCAGCACGGTGACTTTGCCCAAGCGCGCCTCTAAACTGACGCCGCGCAGAATGTGCGAGCCGCCGTAGTATTGGTTGATGTCTTTGACAACGAGCATGCTGTAAACGCTTTCTTTCAAGTAACGGCGTGGAACCGGCTTTGCCGGGCCACAGCGGTTGCCCCCTTGAGGGGGAGGCGGCCACAGGCCGCTTCGGGGGTGAGCCAATTCCTCATCGGCCTAGATAGACTTCGATGACTTTTTCATTATTCTGGACTTGAGGTAGAGTGCCTTCGGCCAGAACGCTTCCCTCGTGCAGCACCGTCACCTTCTCAGAAATGCGCTCAATAAAGCTCATGTC
>JANOWB010000317.1:0-3963 GCA_031417695.1 Polaromonas sp. | reverse complement strand
GCCAACCGCTTGGGCACCAACTCACTGCTTGACTTGCTGGTGTTTGGCCGCGCGGCGGGCAACCACATTGTTGAGCACAACAAAACGACAGTTCACAAAGCCTTGCCTGCTGGTGCGGCGGACGCGACCCTGGCCCGCATTGCACGGCTAGACAGCGCCACTGACGGGGAATATGCACAAGACGTGGCCAATGACATTCGCAGCACCATGCAATTGCACGCAGGCGTGTTCCGCACGCAGGCCAGCATGGACGAAGGCGTTGCCAAAATTGCCGCACTGCGCGAGCGCGTGAAAAACATCAACCTCAAAGACAAGTCAAAAATCTTCAACACCGCGCGCATTGAAGCGCTTGAAGTTGAAAACTTGATCGAGTCGGCTGAAGCCACGATGGTGTCAGCGGCGGCCCGCCATGAAAGCCGTGGCGCGCATTCCGTTAACGACTACGGCGACACGCCTGCAAACCCGAATGGCCGCAACGACACCGACTGGCACAAGCACACGCTGTGGCACAGCAAAGGCAATGCCCTGACGTACAAGCCTGTGCAAATGATTCCGCTGACAGCCGAGTCCTTGCCACTTAAAGTCCGCACGTTCTAAACCGTCTTCACTTTTTACCTGAGTAAACACCATGGCAAAACGCACCTTCAATATCTACCGCTACGACCCCGATACGGATGCCAAGCCATACATGCAAAAAATCGAAGTCGAGCTGGACGGCAGCGAGCGCATGCTGCTTGACGCCATCATGAAGCTCAAAGCGCAAGACCCAACAATCAGCTTCAGGCGGTCATGCCGCGAAGGCGTTTGCGGCTCTGACGCCATGAACATCAACGGCAAAAACGGCCTGGCGTGCCTTACCAACATGCGCACGTTGCCAGACCTCATTACCCTCAAGCCGCTGCCCGGCCTGCCTGTGGTGCGCGACCTGATCGTCGACATGACGCAGTTCTTCAAGCAATACAACTCAATCAAACCGTATTTGATCAACGACAACGTGCCGCCCGAAAAAGAACGCCTGCAAAGCCCGGAAGAGCGTGACGAGCTGAACGGTTTGTACGAGTGCATTTTGTGTGCAAGCTGCTCGACAGCATGCCCCAGCTTTTGGTGGAACCCAGACAAGTTTGTGGGCCCCGCAGGTTTACTGCAAGCCTACCGCTTTATTGCTGACAGCCGTGACGAAGGCACCGCCGAGCGCCTAGACAACCTGGAAGACCCGTACCGTTTGTTTCGCTGCCACACCATCATGAATTGCGTTGACGTCTGCCCCAAGGGCTTGAACCCAACCAAAGCCATCGGCAAGATTAAAGAGATGATGGTGCTCCGGTCTGTTTAAGCATGCTCGCTAGTAACGACCTGTTAGACGAGCGAGCCTTCAGCAAGCTTCGCTGGCGCAGCAGGCGTGGCCTGCTTGAAAACGATTTGTTAATTGAAAAATTTTTTAACCGCTTCGAATCGTCACTGACTGTTGGTCAAGCCAAAGGCATGACTGACCTGATGGAGTTATCAGATAACGACTTGCTTGACCTCCTGTTGCGCCGTAAAGAGCCGCACCAGCTGCTTGACGCTGAAAGTCAGGCAACTGCCTCTACTTTTGAGGCTCTCAGCGTTTTAGACTTGCTACGGCCTTCGACTCTTCAGTAATCTGCATCCGCATTCCTGCCTATTCCCAATCAATTGAAAGAAGCACTCCATGAAGCTCGCTGATAACAAAGCAACCCTGTCGTTCAGTAACGGCAGTCCCAGTATTGAAATGCCGATTTATCACGGCAGCGTAGGCCCAGACGTGGTCGACATTCGCAAGTTGTACGCTCAAACCGGCATGTTTACATATGACCCGGGGTTTTTGTCGACTGCAGCCTGCCAATCGGCCATCACTTATATTGACGGCGACAAGGGTGAGCTGCTGTACCGCGGCTACCCCATTGAGCAACTGGCCACCAACTGCGACTATTTAGAGACCTGCCATTTGCTGCTGCACGGCGAGCTGCCCAACGCAACGCAAAAAAAGGACTTCACCAGCTTGGTGACCAACCACACGATGGTTAACGAGCAGATGCAGTTTTTTCTGCGCGGCTTCAGGCGCGATGCGCACCCTATGGCCATCATGACCGGGCTGGTTGGCGCATTGTCGGCGTTCTATCACGACAGCACAGACATCACCAACCCCGAGCATCGCGAGATTTCAGCCATTCGCTTGATCGCGAAAATGCCTACGTTGGTCGCCATGGCCTACAAGTACACGATGGGCCAGCCCTACATGTACCCGAAAAATTCACTGAGCTATGCAGGCAACTTTTTGCACATGATGTTCGCCACGCCGTGCGAAGAATACAAAGTTAACCCGGTGCTTGAACGCGCGCTTGACCGCATCTTCATCCTGCACGCAGACCACGAACAAAACGCATCGACCTCGACCGTGCGCCTGTGCGGCTCGTCAGGCACCAACCCGTTCGCAGCCATTGCAGCCGGTGTCGCCTGCCTGTGGGGCCCCGCGCACGGCGGCGCGAATGAAGCCGCACTGAACATGCTGGGCGACATTCAGAAAAACGGCGGCATTGAAAAAATCGGCGACTTTATCAAACAAGTCAAAGACAAAAACTCCGGCGTCAAACTGATGGGGTTCGGCCACCGCGTGTACAAAAACTACGACCCACGCGCAAAACTGATGCAAGAAACCTGCAAAGAAGTGCTGATGGAAATGGGCCTGCAAAACGACCCGCTCTTCAAGCTGGCCATGGCCCTTGAGAAAATTGCGCTGGAAGACGATTATTTTGTTAGCCGCAAGCTGTACCCCAACGTCGATTTCTACTCTGGTATTGTGCAAAAAGCGATTGGCATTCCCGTGCCGCTGTTTACAGCTGTTTTTGCACTGGCCCGCACGGTTGGCTGGATTGCCCAGCTAAACGAAATGATCGGCGACCCTGAGTACAAAATTGGCCGCCCTCGCCAGTTGTTTACCGGCTCAGTGGCGCGGGACGTCAAACCAATCGCCCAGCGTTAAAACGAAAATAGAAAAACGAATCTAACCGTTAAAAAGCTACCGGCGCCTAGCCGCTGGGAGCTTTTTTAACGCCAGCTCGCTATGTATTTAATAGCTGCTCGCGCCCGTATTTATTGATCAAAAGCCTCAAACTATACCTAAAAATGGCATTAAAATCACTTTTTTTCAGCATTTGAAATAGACTGCAGATCCTGCGCGCTCAGCCAGCGCCACTGGCCGGGCAGCAGGTCAATTGGCAAGGTTAAGTCGCCGATTCGTGAGCGATGCAAGCCACCAGCCTCTTCGACGCGATTTCCCACCGCAGCGAGCATTCTTTTGACCTGGTGGTACTTGCCTTCGGTGAGCGTCAAACTGAGTTTGTTCGCGCCGGTTTGCACGCAGGCAGCTGCTTTGACGGGCTTGGGGTCATCATCAAGCACCACGCCTGCCAGCAGTTTTTGAATTTGCACATGGGTCACCTCATGCTTGGCGGTGACTTCATACACCTTGGCAACATGGTGTTTGGGTGAGCTCATGCGGTGTATGAATTTGCCATCGTCGCTCAGCAGCAGCAAGCCGGTGGTGTCTTGGTCCAGGCGGCCAACAGCCTGCACGCCTGCCGCGGCGCCGCCACCCCGCTGGCGTATTGGCGAAGGCAAAAGCGTATAAATGCTGGGGTAGGTGCTAGGTTTTTGCGAGCATTCATAGCCTGCAGGCTTGTGCAGCATCAGGTACGCTTTTTCGTAATACTGCCAGCTTACGCCTTGCACGCTGAACTGCAAGCCATCTGCTATTAATTCTGTAGCTGGTTGCGCCTGTACTTCATGGGCTACAGCCACTAAACCTTGCTGTATCAGGCCCGCGCACACGCGCCGCGTGCCGAAACCCTGGCTAAAAAGAATATCTTGCAGCTGCATTGTTTTCATCTGGATATTGTCGCTTTGCGGGACGCTCTACAAAACTCTGTTTTGACAGACCACTTT